>JAXSPD010000023.1:0-28292 GCA_037926845.1 Candidatus Pampinifervens yunnanense
ACAAGCCTAAGACCCCTGTTTATGGTCTGCTGGGTTGCCTTGTCAAGCTCTGAGGCAAACTGAACAAAGGCTTCCAACTCTCTGAACTGAGCAAGGTCAAGCCTGAGGGTTCCAGCCACCTGTTTCATAGCCTTTATCTGTGCCGCACCACCAACCCTGGACACAGAAAGACCCACGTTTATGGCGGGTCTTATGCCCTTGTTGAAAAGGTCTGGCTCAAGGTAAATCTGACCGTCGGTTATGGATATAACGTTTGTAGGAATGTAAGCGGCCACGTCCCCCGCCTTGGTCTCTATTATGGGCAAGGCGGTCAGAGAGCCTGCACCCATCTCATCGTTTAGTTTTGCTGCGCGCTCCAAGAGCCTTGAGTGAAGGTAGAAGACATCTCCAGGGTATGCCTCTCTTCCCGGTGGTCTTCTCATAAGGAGAGAGAGCTGTCTGTAGGCTTCTGCGTGTTTGGAAAGGTCATCATAGATGATAAGGGCATGCTTTCCGTTGTCCCTGAAGTATTCTCCTATGGTGCACCCCACAAAGGGAGCAAGGTATTGCAAAGAGGCTGGGTCTGTGGCGGACGCCACCACCACACAAGTGTATTCCATAGCACCGCTTCTTTCAAGAAGCTCTATTATCCTTGCGGTGGTGGACCTTTTCTGACCCACTGCCACATATATGCAGTAGACATCTGTGTCCTTCTGGTTTAGTATGGTATCTATACATATGGTAGTTCTTCCTGTTGAGCGGTCTCCAATGATTAGCTCCCTCTGACCCCTTCCTATGGGTATCATGGCGTCTATTGCCTTTATACCCGTTTGCAGTGGTTCGTGGACGGACTTTCTTTTTACCACGCCGGGGGCTATTTTTTCCACTGGAGACCTGTATTCATACTTTATGGGACCTTTGCCATCAAGAGGGTTACCCAATGGGTCTATAACCCTTCCTATAAGTCCCTCGCCCACAGGAGCGTCCAAGATTCTCCCTGTTCTTCTAACTATTGAACCTTCCCTTATACCGCTCTCGCTACCAAGCACTATAATACCCACGTTGTCCTCTTCAAGGTTAAAGGCAAGCCCCATGGTCCCGCCTTCAAACTCCACAAGCTCGTTCGCCATTACATTGTCAAGCCCGTAAGCCCTTGCCACACCATCACCCACATAGTAGACCACACCTACCTCTTCCATCTTTGCGGACGCTTCAAATCCCTTTATCTGCTCTCTCAATAACTGAAGAGCTTCCTCATAGGTTATAGTTGCCATAACAAACCTCCTTAGGGTTTTGGAAGTATTTTACTACAAAACTCACAGAAAAACCTACTCTTGGCGTCCAATTCTTGCACGCTTCTGGAAAAACTCATGATGCATCTTTGGTCCCTGCAGTGTTGTAGTCCAAAGGTATGTCCAAGCTCATGGTTGACCTCCTTGATTACCCTTTCAAAGAAGGTTCCCTCCTCTCGGCTTTGCAACATATATGTGCTGACCGCTGCATATCTACCGCCTATCTCACCAAAACCAAATATATTCCTGCGTAGCACAATATTTCCTGCATTTCCTACCTCTTGCTCTTCCTCTCCCACAGATATATTAAAGGGCAAGATAAGGAGAAGCTTTAGCATATCTGGATAATACACCTTTGACATGTAGTCCAAGAGCCATTTTACAGTGTAGAAGTTTCCACGCCATGGTGGCATGGCAATGTGTGAAAACCTAACATCAAAGCCGAAAACTTCCTTTATATTCTTCGCAACCGCCAACACAAGACGTTTTTCTACACTAAAGCCTGCTAGATATATAAACTTACCTCCTTGCATTTCTGTATTCCCTTACCCTTCTGTTGTGCTCTTGAAGGGTCCTGCTAAAGTAGTGCCCTCCAGAGCCATCCGCCACAAAATAAAGATAATCTACCTCTGCAGGTTCTAAAGCAGCCTCCAAAGAGTCAATCCCAGGATTGCATATGGGCGAAGGTGGTAGACCAAAGTATGCATAGGTATTGTATGGATCTTCCATCTTCAGGTGCTTCAAAGTAAGTCTACCATCCCACTGGTTTTTCCTTTTGAGGGCATATATTACAGTTGGGTCTATCTGAAGTTTCATACCCTTTTTAAGTCTGTTATGTATGACTGCAGATACAAGTGGTCTCTCTTCTGGCCTTGCAGTTTCCTTTTCTATCATAGAAGCTATTGTAACCCACTCTTCAAGGGTTAGGCCCACCTCTGGAAGCTTTCCCCTTAGCCTTTCTGTCTTTTTCAGGAAGTTTCTATGCATAACATCAATGACCCTTAGAGGGTGGGTATTTTTTGAGAAGAAATATGTGTCTGGGAAGAGAAAGCCCTCCATGCTACTTACCTTTAGCCCATATTTCTTGGCTGTTTCCTCAGATAGGGCGTATTTCAAAAAGTCCTCTGCGGAGCATATATGATTATTCTCAAGAAGCTTTGCTATATCGTAAAGGTCCGAACCCTCAGGCACTGTTATTCTGTAAACCTTTTTTAGACCCTTGCTAATTTTTTCATATATGTGCCATGGGTATACAAAGCCATCAAACTCATACTCTCCAGCTTCTAGCTTTTTTTTATATATACTGTGTATTATAAGAAAGGAAATGGGATTCCTCAAAAGGCCTTCCCTGTAAAGTTGCATTGCTATATCTGCAGTGGGCGTGCCGTAGGCTATCTCCACTGTCTTTTTATCTACTTTCACTGGTAGAAAAGAATAGAGAAAAAAAATTGCGACTAAAAGGACCGGAAATAAAAATTTTAAGTATCTCATAAGCTTTCCATATACTCCAAAAGCATGACATATGCAGAGAGGCTATCCTTTATCTTTTTTTTCTTCCTAGGATTTACTTCTTCTATCATCCTATAGGCTTCCTTTGTGGTATATCTTTCATCCCAGAGTATCAACTCAATACTCTCTGGTAGAAGTGCCCTTAACCTTTCTGAAAAGTCCTTTACCTCACTTGCCCTTTGCCCCTCCTTTCCCTTTGGTGTAAGGGGAAGACCTATTAGAAGAATATGTGCACCAAGTTCCCTTACCTTATGAGCTATTGCCCGAAGGGCCCTTTCACCCTTGTTTTCTATCGCCTCTAGAGGTAAAGCTATACCAAGCCTTGTATCACCAAGTGCTAAGCCTATGCGTTTACTGCCATAGTCTATGGCAAGGACCTTCAACCCGTCCTTATGCCAACCACCCTGTATAGAGGGCAGAAGCCTATGGCGGATGTTCCTATGAATACTATTCCTACTATACCCAGTATCCAAAATATACCACCCTTTGTAAAGGCAAGGTATAGAAACACAAGCCCCAGCACTATCCTTATTGCCCTGTCCCATGTTGCCATGTTCTTTTCCATGGTTTACACCTCCTTTGATTTACTATTATACAATAACCTGCGGAATAAAATAATAGCCTATGAAAGGCCCTATAGCAATCTTAACTGACTTCGGTCTTAGGGATGGCTTTGTGGGTGTTATGAAGGGCGTAATCCTTAGCATAAACCCAGAGGTTCAGATAGTTGACATAACACATGAGGTTGAACCCTTTAATATACTTCACGGAGCATTGCTCCTCAAAGCCCATTTTCCCTACTTTCCTAGAGGCACTATATTCCTGTGCGTTGTAGACCCAGGGGTTGGCTCAGAAAGGCTTCCTGTTGTGGTTTCATGCGGAGGCTATACCTTTGTGGGACCATACAATGGGCTTTTTGACCTTGCACTAGGGGATATTGATGAAGCTCCCACAGCTTACATAATTGAAAAATTTACCCTCCGTAGAATAAACGAAACCTTTCACGGCAGAGATGTGTTTGCGCCGGTAGCGGGGTGGCTAAGCAGAGGCTTAGAGCCCAAGGAGGTGGGAAGTCCACTGGACTACGAGTTTAAACTTGGCTGGGCAGAGCCGGAGGAGATTGGAGACAGAGTTTTGGGGAAAGTAGTCTACTTTGACCGCTTTGGTAATGGTATAACCAACATACCTTGCGGTAGGTATGTGGAAGGCTACTTCAGAGGCGAGAGGCTAAGGGTGGTCTCTTACTTTCTTGAGGCAGAGAGAGGAAAGCCCGCCTTCCTCTGCGGTAGCTTTGGGCTTATGGAGTTATTCCTGCCTATGGAAAACCTTAGGGATAGGCTTGGTGTGAAAATTGGTGAAAGGGTAGTCTTGAAAAAATCCTAGCTCTGACCGATAATATAGTCATGATTGATAGAGTGGAACTACAAAACGTAATGGGCTACTTGGCGGAGCTTGAGGAAAAGAAAAAAAGGCAGGTCCAAGAGGAAAGGCGAGAGAACCAGGGCGTTAGCGTTGAAATATCCAATAGGCTCACAAGGGGCGAAACTATAAACTATGAAGACCTTAGTAAGAGGGTTGAAAACATAAGGTCTCAACTACAGCGAAACACATATGAGGTCTCTCCAGAAAAGATACTGCATGGGCTTGAGAAGTTCCTCTCTTCTAGATAGCTCTTAGGAGCTCCTGAGTGTAGGGATGCCTTGGGTTATCAAAAATGCTCCACACATCTCCCTCTTCTACCACCATGCCATCCTTTAGCACCATAACCCTGTCCGCCACCTCCGCCACCACGCCAAAATCGTGGGTCACCAGTATTACACTTCTGCCCTCTACCTTCATATCTCTAAAAAGTTTTAGTATCCTACTTTGCACAGAGACATCCAAAGCAGTGGTGGGCTCGTCCGCCAGCACAAGCTCTGGGTTGCATATGGTAGCTATGGCTATACAGACCCTCTGCTTTAGGCCTCCAGAGAGATGATGGGGATAGCTGTTATAGACCCTATCCGCCTCCTTTATTCCTGCCTTCCTTAGGGCCTCCAGAGCCTTCTCTTTTGCACCCCCTTTCCCAAAGTGTGCTTTATAGGCTTCTTCTACTTGAATTCCAATTTTAAAAAGAGGGTCAAGGTAAACAGAAGGTTCTTGAAATACTATAGATATATGCCTTCCTCTTAGCTTGCGGTATTCCTCCTCTGGCACTCCCACCAGCTCCCTACCCATTAACCTTATAGATCCCTCAAGCCTTGCGCCCTCTGGCAGGAGCCCCATTATAGAGTAGAGGATAGAGCTTTTGCCAGAGCCCGATTCACCCACTATGCAAAGCACCTCACCCCTGCTTAGGCTTAGGTTTACACCCTTTAAAACCTGAGCATTACCATACCAGAGTCTGAGATCTTTTATCTCAAGTAGCATCCAGTAGCCTTTTCAGGATAGGCTTCATCCTGTCGTATAGTTCATACAGGTCCTGAGATATAACTTTCACATCCGCAAGGGTGTGCATAAAGTTTGTATCTCCGAACCATCTCGGCACAAGATGAAGATGTATATGGCTTTCAAGCCCTGCACCCGCGGCTCTTCCTAGATTGTAGCCCATATTTATACCATGGGATTTCATCACTTCCCTTATGAGCTGTATGCCTACCCTGGTAAGCCGGTGCATCTCAAGGGCTGTCTCCTCATCAAGAAGCATGTAATCTCCCACATGATCTATTGGTGCCACCATGAGATGCCCTGGGTTGTAGGGAAATTTGTTGAATATGATAAAGGCTCTCTTTCCACGATGTAAGACAAGGTAATCCTTGAGCTTTTCTTCTGGCTGAGAGACTGCCTCACATAGAAAGCATCCCTGTTGTTCGTCCACCTTCTCCACATAACCGCTTCTCCAGGGAGCCCAGAGCAGTTTCATAACCTCAAAAGCCTCCTTATTGCCCTTTCTACTTCCTCCTCCTCGGGAATGTAGTCATGCCTTTCCAACTCCATGGTGTCCCTGAAATATAGCACCGTGGGGAAGTTAAAGACTCCAAGGTCCTCTGCGCTTGTGTGTTTACTCACATCCAGCCAGTAGAAGTTTATCTTATCCCCATAAAGCTTTTGAAACCTTGCGAGCCTCTGGTAAAAGGTTTGGTTATGCGGGTTGTCTGGCATAGTAAGTAGCACAACCGCCGGCCTTTCCCCCGCCATTGCCTTTTCGTAAAAGTCTTTGTCTGTCAATTCTTCAAAGCCCTCAAACATGTTAACCTCCTGATAGGTTTATTATAGAGCATCCAGCCTCTTTAGATGCTAAATTATTTCTTATGAGGCTTGCAGACTTTCTCAAGAAAAGTAATATATCTGTGGGCGACAACCTTCGCCTTTTATTGGATGCCTTGGTGCTCAGCGGAGAAGAATACATAAGGGTAAAGGAACAGGAGATTGGAGAACCTGCCAAAATGTCCAAGTCAAAGGGCAATACCGTTGACCCAGAGGAAGCCATAAGGAAATACGGGGCGGACACGGTAAGGCTCTACATACTCTTTGCCGGACCTGTGGAGAAGGACTTTGAGTGGACGGAAGAGGGCGTGCAGGGAGCCTACAGGTTTCTCAGAAGGCTGTGGAGCCTTTTCCATCAGCACTTGGAAAACCTAAGGCTGGTAAAGTATAGCAGAGAGGACTTTGCATCCCTTTCGGGAGAACCAAAGAAGATAAGACACAAGACCCATCAGACCCTCAAAAAATACCTCACCAGCATGGAAGACCTTTCTTTTAACACTGCCATAGCCAGCATAATGGAACTTCTGAATGCCCTTCAGGACTTCCAGCCATCCCAGGAAGTGGACTACAAGGTGCTAAGAGAATCAATTGAAACCCTTCTCTTCATGCTCTATCCCATAACTCCTCACATATGCGAGGAGCTTTGGCACAAACTGGGATATGATAGGCTCATGGTCTTCTATCCCTTCCCGGAGCCCGATGAGAAGGCTCTTGCCCTTGAGGAAGTGGAAATCCCCGTGCAGGTAAACGGAAAACTCAGAACCCTTTTAAGGGTTCCAGTGGATGCAGAGGAAGAGCTGGTCAAAGATATGGCTCTTAAAGACCCAAAGTTGAGCCAGTGGCTGGATGGCAAGCAGGTAAAGAAGATTATATACATAAGAAACAAACTCCTGAATTTGGTGGTCTAAGATGGAAATACTCATAGGACTGTTCCTGTTTCTGGGAAAGCTACTTCTTTTGATGCTTCTTGTGGGCCTACCTTTCCTTTTGATAATCATCTTCATAGCAGACAAGGTATACAAGAGGGTAGGTCCAAGATACGAAGAACTCAGAGATAAAAGGATAAGAGAGTTGGAAGAGAGAAAGGACAGACACGATAAAAAGGATAAAAGTGCATGATTTTTATCATACAAATTCCCCTTGACAGCTTTTAAGCTCATACTAATTTTTTGATAACCCACTCATTAAGGAGGTAAGGCATGCCGATGGAAGTGTTGCCAGGACCCGCTGGTTATATACCAACCCCAGCAGCCTTTGAAGGTGTTGAGCTTCCACCACCGGGAAAGGCATTGCTCTATGGAAAGATAGTGGACGAAGAAACAGCAATGAGAGAAGCGGCGAAAGCTATGCTTACCAGAAGAAACCCTACCATATTCCCAGGACCACTGGTTCTTTGGGGATGGAACGCAGGAGCAATGGAAAAGGCAAAGGCTGTTCTTGAGCTTGCCATGGAAATACCCAATTGCAGAATTATACCCATGCCCGACTACAGACCCAAGTATCCAAAAATAGACCCCGAGGCAGAGATAAACCCAAACCACCCCAACCTCACCATACTTCACAATAAGATAGAGGCTTGTATTTTTGTTGGTGTCCACTGCCACTATGCAAACCTATCTCTGAGGATGATAAGGGCTGGAACCAACTGCTTTACTATAGCCCTTTGTGCAGAAATGGGCCACGAGGATGCTATGGTCTCCCTAAGAGACCAGCATGCGGAAGAAATAAGACGTTTCAAGGATGTGCTTGTTCAGGTTAGAGAAGAGCTTGGCATAAAGTGGGAGCCAAAACTTCCACCAGAGAACCCATCCCTTCCAAAAGAAGAGTATCAGACCCTTTCTGTTTTGGACTATGGAGAGTATTCTTATCTTTTAATCCCCAGAAGGGGAGAACACGTGACCGAAAGCGAATAAAAACGGAGGTAGTGTCATGCCAGAGCAAAGAGTTGTGGACGCCGATTACCTTCTTTTAGAGGCACCGAGGGAGAGAAAGTTTATCACCGGTGCCCAAGCTATGGCGGAGGCTGTCAAGCGCGCCAACGTGGACATAGCAATAGCATACCCTATAACACCTCAATCCGAGGTTATGCACCTTGTGGGTGATATATGGGCTCAGGGTTATCTCAAGGACTACTACAGGGCGGAAGAGGAATACGGAGCTATGTCCGCTATAGCTGGAGCGGTCAGAGGAGGTGCAAGGGCTTTCTCTGCTACTTCTGGACCTGGGCTTTTAAGGGGTATAGAAGCCATAGCCTCTTGGCCAGGGCATAGAATACCTGCGGTTCTTGGGGTTCTCACAAGGGTTGTGAACGCACCCCTTTCCATACAGCCAGATAATGTGGAAATATCCTACCTCCTCAACTGCGGTATGGTAGTCTTGCACGCAGAGAACCAACAGGATGTCTTTGACTTCACCCTTGCCAGCTTTGTTATATCTGAGAAGGTGGATGTTTACATACCAATAGCGGTCTGCACCGAGGGCTTTTTTGTGACCCATGCCAAGGGCTATGTGAACATGACACCAGAGGACATGAAACTGCCACCAAGAGACCCCTACAAAGCACCCGTGCCACCCACCGACTGTGAAATACCCCCTGCAAGGATACAGAGGGATGCACCAGTTCAGAAGTCTAACTTCATGAGCTACCTTATACACGCAGTGTGGCAACAGGAGATATGGTCTTCCAACATAAGGGCTATGAAATACATATACAAATACCTTGGCGGTCCCATTGAAGTGGTAAACCCAGATGCAGAGGTCTTTGTAGTTGCCTCTGGATGTGCCGCAGCTCAGGGAAGGGAAGCGGTGCGCTACGCCCAGCTTGAGGGCCTGAATGTGGGTCTTGTAAAGGTCAAGTCCATAAGACCCTTCCCAGAAAAGGAGATAAGGCAAGTGCTTTCAAAGGCAAAGGCAGTTATCGTGCCAGAGCACAACATAGTGGGATGGCTTGCAAAAGAGGTAAAGGCGGCCATTCCAGATAACGATAAGGTTATAGGTGGTCCAAGGGTTTACGGTGGCATGACGCTACCAGTGGAGCTCATAATGGAAAAGATATACAATGCCCTTGGCATAAAGAAGGAAAAGAAGGTTGTGGTATAAAAAACTAAAGGAGGTGTAAAGATGGGTCTGGAATATGTGAGAATTTCACCGGGCTTTGAGAAATACATGCCCAAGGACTATGTGGACCTAGTCCAGTATGGGCAGTTTGGCAAGGACATTGATGTCCAGCAGCTGGGACAATTCAAAGAGCTTGTGGAAGAGCATCCCATGTGTGCAGGATGCTTTATGGCATACTTCATAAGGGTCTTTTACGCAGCCCTTCCGAAGCCAGAGGATACCATTGTCATAGGCACCGCAGGATGTGCAAGGCTGGCTCTCTCTCAGGCAGCGGTTCCTTTTATATACGGCAACTACGGAGATACTAATGCTGTGGCCTCGGGTCTCAAAAGAGCTCTCAGTATAAGGTTCCCAGACAAGGAGAAGGATGTGGTGGTAATAGCCGGCGACGGCGGTCTAATAGATATAGGATTTGGCATGACCATGCACTCTTGGTTCAGAAGAGAAAAGTTCACCACCATCATGGTGGATAACGAGGTTTACGGAAATACAGGCGGACAGGAGAGCGGTATGTCCCCTAAGGGCGTCCAGCTCAAGATGGCACCCAAGGGCAAGCAGTTTGACAAGATAAACGCAGTAGAGCTTGCAAAAACAGCAGGCTGTGTATATGTGGCAAAGCTGGCACCCACCAATCCCAAGAGAATAGCAAAGACAGTGCGTAGGGCAATCCTCGCCGCAAGGCACTTTGGACCCACCTTTATACATGCCTACACCTCTTGCAACATAGAATACTCCATACCCACAGAAAAGGTTCTCGAGGATGCAAGAAAGAGAGAAAAGCAAGACTTTGGCTTCTATGAGTGGATGACCGACGAAGTAAAGGAATTCTTTGAGGAGCTTGAAAGGAAGCCAGAGGAGGTAAAGGCATGAAAAGGTATAACATACGCATAGCTGGTGTTGGTGGGCAGGGGGTGGTCACCTCCGCCCACATCCTTGGTAATGCCATGTCTGCAGCGGGCAAGTATGCCACCCTTGTTCCCTTCTTTGGTTCAGAAAAGAGGATGGCACCCGTGGAGGCATATGTGAGGGTCTCCGACCAACCCATATACGAAGTGGGTGAGGTGGTCTATCCCAATGTGATAATGATATACCACCCGCAGGTTATAACCCACGGAAAGTCCTACACTATGCCCTTCTACTCAGGCTTGAAAGAAAACGGGCTTGCCATAATAAACACGGATGTGGATATAATCCCCGAAGAGGACTGGAAAATACTCAACGACCTCAACACAAGGGTTTACATGTTCCCCGCCACCAAGGTTGCCCTTGATATAGCTGGCACAGAGCTTGCCACCAACATGGCAATGATAGGTCTCTTCTTTGGTATAACCCGCATCGTGGGCTTTGAACACATAGAGCAGGCGGTAAGAGAAAGGTTCCTTGGAAACACCTTTGTGGCTTCTGGTGGAACCACTGCCCTTGACAGTGCCATAGAAAAGAAGTTCAAGAAGAAAATGGAACTCCTTGAGAAGAACATGCAGGTTATAAGGGAAGCTTTCAGGATAGCGGAGGAAAGGGGCTGGGTGGAAGAAGAAGCTCTTACGGGTTAAATTAATCTATAAGGAGGCAAGGCAGGTATGTACTATGTGGCGGATGTAAAGGAAGCAGATTGTGCCAAGTATAACTGTAAACAGTGTGTGCTCTTCTGTCCGGAGCCGAATACCCTTATGTATCATGACTCTAAGCATGTTGCCTGGGTTAACTACTCAAGATGCAAGGGCTGTGCCATATGTGTTTATGTATGTTCTGACCTTCTGAAAAGGAACTGTATAGAAATGGTAATGGTAACTGCAGGAGATTAAATAAGGTTATAGAAACATCATACCTGCGGGCTTTTAATCATGGGTGTTTATGCATATTTTTTGGTAATTATACCCATATTGTCCCTTTTACTCTATCCCTTTCTTAGTGGTAGGACCTTTGCAAGAGTGAGCACGGGCCTCACGGCCCTATCATTTTTGATTAGTTTGGTCCTTTTCATCTTTATAAAGCCAGGACCTGGAGAGTGGTTTCTGTTGCTGGATGGCCTAGGTAAGCTTCTTTCCTCATACATACTACTGGTTAGTCTAATAGTTCACAAGTATTCAGTCAACTATATGAAAGATGAAAAGTTCTATAAAGGGTTTTTTGTTCTGCTAGACTTGATGACTGCGAACCTTGTTCTGCTGGTGCTTTCGGATAATCTATATGTTTTCCTTACTGCATGGCACCTTATGGGTCTTTTACTCTACTTTATGCTTGCAGTCAATAGCAGAAGACATGAAGCCATAAGATATGCTCAGGTAGCTTATTTTACCCATCTCTTAGCGGATGTGCCCTTGCTAATAGCCTTTATAATCCTACATAAAAGCTACAAAACTTTATCTATAAGCGAGCTAGCTTCTCTCGTGCCCAGCACGCAGATGGACGGTTTATGGCTGGTAAGCCTTCTTCTTATGGTAAGTGCGTTGATTAAGTCTGCTCAGATGCCCTTTCATTATTGGCTTGTATATAGCATGGAAGGTCCAACGCCTGTCTCAGCTCTCATGCATGCCGGCATAGTGAATGTAGGTGCCTTTTTGATAAACAGGTTTGCTTTCCTATATCCTTATGACAAATATGGTCTTATTTTATCTTTCCTAGTGGGGATAATCACCGCTATAGTCGGCTCTACGCTGATGCTCTTGCAAAACGATGTAAAACGTGCACTTGGCTACTCAACCGTTGGGCAGATGGGGTATATGATGGTTGAGATAGGTGTAGGTGCCTTCTCCTTGGCTGTATATCATATGATAGCCCATGGTATATTTAAAGCTACTTTATTCCTATCCTCTGGGGGTGTTATACATGAAGCAAGGAGAAGCCCGAATGCCCCAAGGGACCAGATTTATGATGCCCTTGTGGAAGAAAGGAGAGTTTTGAGAGACCTTCCTACCTTTATATACGCCCTTGCAACCTTCTTTGTGCCCATACTTTTAGTTGTTGCTGCTCATGTGTTCTTTGAAGAGGATATACTAAAACACAAGTCTGCAATAGTTCTACTCTTTTTTGGTTGGGCTACGTCGGTGCAGGTATTTCTTAACCTCTTTAAGCTTCACAAGGAAAAACCCTGGACTACTTTGTTATACGGTGTGCTTTCCCTCTTTGTATTGTTGAGCCTATATACCTTTTTCGGTAGTATGCTCCAGAGCCTACTTTACCCAGATGCAAGCCTTATAAATCAGATTTATGAAAGGTCCCTCGGTCAGAGCATTTTCTTGGTTGTTATCTTCCTTACTCTTATAACTATACTTGCCGGTTGGCTACTTATACTATACTCTGGTAGGAACGAGAAGTTGAAACTAAGCACCGCCCTATATGCCCATCTTTCTAGAGAGCTTTATATACCTGATTTGTATAGGCTAGCAGAGGACGCCACAAAAAGATGGTTGACCCTACTCGCCAAATATACCATAGCTCCCGTAAGCTTATATGGAATCTTCTACTTGGGTAGTCAGAACTTTGACACTTCCTATGTAAGTTTTCTTCTAGTGCCTTTGTTTCCTCTTAGTATTATTTGGGTCCATATAGCCAATAGATACTGGTTATATGCCTACGTTCCTATGCTTTTTATAGCCTTTGCCGCTTCAAGGCTGCTGGAGTTGCCTCATTCAGACTGGATAACTTTGTTGGCCTCTTTTACTTTTCTTTTCCATTCCCTTAGACTGCTGGTTTTAAATACCCTAAGGGCCATTACTTCAGAATTGCTACCAGTCTCCTTGTCCCTTCTTTGGCTTATGGGAGACCAGCCACTTGTTTTAACTGCTCCCCTTTTACTATACCTTCTATCTCTTTACATACTAAGATATTACGGGACGACACATCTGGGCTACCTTAGAGGTTTTGCAGAGAAGTCCCCGAACCTCTCCGTTCTTACAGTCATCTTACTCGTATATGTTTTTATTTCGCCTCCATCCCCTATATTCCATTTTCTTTTCCAGAGTTGGATAAATATGAATAACTTACTTTACCTTCTTGCCTTGATACCTGGCTGGTTTTCTATGGGTGTAGCCATGGTTAGGATAATCTCGTCCCTTCTTTATGGCAAACCTAGGGAAGACATTATGTATGTGGATATACTCAGGAGGTAGAGGCATGAATACGGGCAGAAAGCTATTTATAAGGTCTTTGATAAATCTTGCCTCTGAGGCCATACCCTATGTTTGGCCAATGAGGACTTTTGTAACAAGGAATCCACTAAGGGGCTTTGAACATATGGACTTTGAGGAAGCTGCCCGCAGAGCTGAGGTGCTCTTCAGGGGGCGTGCTTATCTGTCCAGGGAGGAATACCGCCACCTATATAGGCTAGGATACATAAAGGATAAAGCCATAAAGGAAAAAATTAAGGAATTTCTCCTAACCTTAGACATAAGATCAAACCTACCCTATCTAGAACTTCTCTTCCTGCTTATGACAAGGGAAGACATAAATCCACCTGTGATGAACGCACCCTACCTTAGACGCGTGCGATACGATGATGGAATTATCAGTCTTCTTGAAGATAAGTATATGGATAATCCTGCCGATGTGTGCAGGGATTTAATCCTATCCATAGGCTACAAGTATACCTTGGAGGATGTTGTAGAGTTATTGAGCGGAAGAAGGATAAGCAACCTTGTGGATGAATTGACCATAAAAACCCTGGTGGACTTTTTAGACGAGGGGCAATCTACCGTAGACATGCCAGACAGAGAGCTTGGGCTTTACAGGTCTTGGAGAAAACTTGCTCTGAGGAATGTGCGCTTTCTTCTATGGGGTGGATCTTATCTTAGGAAATTGGTTGAATCCTTTGAAGACCCAGAGGTTGTGGTAGAGCACATACTCAAAGAGTTCAAACTACCAGAATCCATGTGGGAAGATTACATAAGGCTTGAAATGGCAAGATTGAAGGGGTTCGTTGGTTTCATAAGATGGCGGTCCCAAAATAAATATTACTACTGGCAGAAGATACATCCAGTGGACGTTGTAGATTATACTGCCATAAGATTAATAATAGCAAAGTCCCTCCTTGATAAGGAAAGCAAGCATCTTGCCTTTAAACCTAACTACTTGGATATACAAAAGGCTATTAGTGAGAGACCCGAGTTTTTCTATCTTCTATATGAATACCATTCCCAACAGTGTCCTCCGGAAGTGCTTGACAACTTTGACAGGTATATAAAAAATCCAGCCCTTGGAGTAAGGGAATACATAAAGCTTAAGGCTCATAGAAAGGCACAGAGTTTTTGGATATTTGCAAGGGATTGGATAGAAAAGGCAGGTCTTACCTTAGACCTTCTCACCCCTGATGTTTTGAATGATATGTTAAATGTCTATGAAAACTTTGTTAAAGAGGAGGGCCGCATTTGGCTCGAAGCCCTTGAGGATAGCCACATAGAGGAACTTATATCCTCAATAGGTGCTTCCATAGGGAATTCTGTTCAAAAAACAGACAGATTGCTTATGCAAGCCCTCTTTTGCATAGATGTGCGCTCTGAAAGATACAGAAGGAACCTGGAAAAGATAGGAAGCGGTAAATACCAAACCTTTGGGATAGCTGGTTTTTTTGGCGTGCCCATGTCCTTGGTTAGCTTGGATAAGGGGCATGAGGAGTTTCTATGCCCTGTCATAATAACACCCAAGAATGTAGTCTTCGAAATCCCCCGTGGTAAAGAAATGCCTAAAAACTCTGAAAGGATAAAGGACCTAGTTCATGGTGTAAAGCATCATGTGTTAGCACCCTTTGTGGCTGTAGAGATGGTAGGATTTGCCTTTGGTTTTGATTTTATTGGCAAAACACTTATGCCGAGAGCATACAACAAGTTGAAGGATAGTGTTTGGTCCACAGAGAGAAACACCACACTCATGATAGATAAGCTTACCCCAGAGGACATAGAAAAGATAACAACACAACACTATCTTTCGATAATAAAACATGTCCTTAAAGAGGAATTTGGGAAAAACGATATACCAGAGGAAGAACTCTTGAAGATTTACAGGGCATGTCTTGGAGAAGCTGAATATACCGGTTTGGATGAAGCTATTTCTAGGTTAAAATCTTTCTACGGTGTTGAAAGGGGATATGTGGAACTTTTCAAAGAGAGATTAAGAAGCATAGGTTTTACAAAAGAAGAACAAGCCTTCCTTGTGGCTAATGCCTTAAAAAGTATAGGGCTAGTTCACAGCTTTGCGCCTGTAATTCTTGTATTGGGACATGGTAGCCGTTCCGAAAACAATCCCTACGAGTCTGCCCTTGATTGTGGCGCATGTGGTGGAGCCTCGGGTATTTTTAACGCCAAAGCCTTCTGCCTTATGGCAAACAACCCAGAGGTAAGAAATATATTGAGTTCAAAGCACGGTATAAATATACCGGCAGATACGGTATTTATACCCGGCCTTCATAACACAACTACAGACGAGGTTTCCCTTGAGGACCTTGAAATGCTATCTGCAAAGCACCTTCCTCTACTTAGGGAGATAAACAAGGACCTAAAGGAAGCTTCCGAGAAAACACGTCAGGAGAGGGCACCTCTGTTGGATGTGGATAACCAAGTGGACCTAATCTCCAAAGCCTATGACTGGTCAGAAGTAAGGCCTGAATGGGGCTTGTCTGGCAACTATGCTTTTATCATAGCAGGTCGCCATCTTACCGCATCTGTTAAGCTTGACGGAAGAACCTTCCTTCATTCCTATGATTATAGGTTGGATAAAAAGGGGTTCCTGTTGGAAAACATACTTTCAGGTCCTGCGATAGTTGGTCAGTGGATAAATTCCGAATACTACTTCTCCACTGTGGACAATGAGGTGTTTGGTAGCGGGAGCAAAGTTTACCACAATGTATTTGGTAATATTGGCGTCATGACAGGAAACTTTAGCGACCTTAGGACTGGTCTTCCACTTCAGACAGTTTTTAAAGAGGGCAAACCATACCATGCCCCAATAAGGCTTATTCTATTGATAGAAGCTCCCATCGAGTTTGTCAAAAATGTTATGTCAAGGCTTAGAAAAATCAGAGAGCTTATGGAGTTTCGCTGGATAAATGCATTGGTTTATGACCCAGAGAAAAAGACCTTCTATAGGTATTTGAAGGGACAATGGGTTGAACAGGAAGCCATGTTGAAAAGTCCAGTCCAAATACCGCCTGCTGGGGGAAGGACTGGTGCTCAATAGGCGGGATATAAATACCCCAGCCTGGAGGACATGACACCCTCCAGCGAGAGAGGTTTTCATGAATGCGGTAAATCTTCATGAGATGAAAAAGCTGGAGATAATTGTAAAGGGTGAGGACATGGACTTTGTTATAGACCTTTTGGAAAAGGCAGGTGTGAGCGGCTATACTATAGTGCACAACCTTTCTGGAAAGGGCAGTCATGGCTTTCATGAGGGGCATCTACTCTTTAATGAGGAGGATACCTTGGTGATGATTATCTCTGTAATGCCAGATAAACTGGTTGATGTTATAATGGAGGGTATAACCCCCTTTCTAAATAAAAAATCAGGGGTTGTCTTCATCAGTAATGTTATGGTAAGTAGAGTAGCAAAGTTTGGAGATAAATTGACGGTTTAGTGATACAATAAACTTAATAAGAAGGAGGAAGGTGCTATGTTAGAAGAAAAGTTTTCAATTCTTGCGGAGGAGGTCAAAAAGAGCATGGCGCACCCAGACCTTGATATTGAGCTATGTTTTCCTAATGAGGTAGACGAAGGTTGTCAAGTGAAGAGCTATCCCTACATAAAGGTAAAGTATGTGGTAGAAGGGCATGATGTTTATGAGAAAGAGATAGACATAGACCCCATGTATTGGGAAAAGGATATAAAAGACCTTGTGGGTCTTGTTACCTTTCAAATACAGCAGTTTATGGAAGAAATAGACTCCGTGGAATATGGCGGAGAGTAATATGCTTCCCGCCTTCGTAATAACGGGTTTTTTGGGAAGTGGTAAGACTACCCTTTTGTTAAACTCTGCAAGGGAGCATTTTTCCAACAAGAGGGTGGCTGTTATAGTTAATGAACTTGGTGAGGTGGGGGTGGACGGTAAAGTTTTGAAAAATACCTATTCAGAAGTGCTTGAACTTCCAGAGGGGTGTATATGTTGCTCCTTGCATTCAGAGTTTGAAAAGGCTATTGAGGAAATAAGAGGTAGATATAACCCAGAAGTGCTGCTTGTGGAGACCTCTGGAGGTGCGGTGCCTTTCCCTGTAATCCTTAGCCTTCAAGCCCTTGGTTGTTCTGTGGATGGAGTTATATGCCTTGTGGACTGTGCTAACTTCAAAAGGTATAAAGAAGATAGCACTGCACGGTATCAGATAGGAGGTTCAAACATAGTGGTCCTAAACAAGACTGATTTGGTGGCAGAGGAAAGTGTCTCTGAAATAGAGAAAGAGGTGAGGGAAATCTGGAACCTCTACAGACCAGTTAATTCCTTCACTGGTGAAGCCTTTTATACAAAGCTCAGGGTATACAAAAGCACCTACGGTAGGCTTCCAGCTGAGGTCTTCTCCGGCGTCTATACCATTCCAGAACTCAAGAGCATAGCCACAGAGCATGCACATAGCCACAAACACAAGGTGGTTAACCTGCTTGGTCCTGTGGATTACGAGGACCTTGAAAAAAGGTTAAAGAGCCTACCAGATAGCATAATAAGGGCAAAAGGGATAGTAAGGCTCAAACACTACCCCTTTCCAGTTGCAATAAACTATGCCTTTGGATACATAGACAATCCCGTGGAAGTTAGAGGCTACGAGGGTCCTTCCTTCTTGGTCCTAATAGAAGACTAACTCTAGGAGGCTAAGGATGGGTTTTGAATTACTTTTACAGAATATTCTCAATCCGCCTGTGCTAATGTTTTTCCTAGGGCTTGGTGCAGTGCTCTTGAAAACGGAGCTTGAAGTGCCACAGCCCCTTCCAAAGCTCTTCTCTCTATACCTTCTCATAGCGATAGGTCTTCATGGGGGTTATGAGCTTTCAAAGAGCGGTATAACCCTTGATGTGCTTAAAGTCCTCCTTCTTGCCATGTTCATGGCAGTTGCGGTGCCTATCTACGCCTTTTTTATCCTTAGGCTAAAACTTGATGTATACAATGCGGTTGCCATAGCTGCCACCTACGGATCCATAAGTGCGGTCACCTTTATAACAGCAGGGTCTTTCCTCAACAGCCTTGGACAAAACTACGGCGGATACATGGTGGCTGCCATGACCCTTATGGAGTCTCCAGCTATTGTCATAGGTTTGGTGTTGCTAACACTTTTTGCTAGAAGGAACAACAACTCTAGCGTAAACTGGGCTGAGGTCTTTAGAGAAGCCTTCCTCAACCCTTCTGTTTATATCCTCATGGGAACGCTTCTTATAGGCTTTCTCACAGGTGAAAAGGGTTGGAAAGCTATGGACCCACTCTTCGGTGTGCTTTTTAAGGGTATGCTTGCCTTTTTCCTGCTTGATATGGGCATAGTGGCGGGTCGTAGGATTGGGGAGATAAGGAAAGTTGGACTTTTCCTAATTGCCTTTGGTGTGCTCCTGCCTGTGTTCAACGCCCTTGTGGGCATGTTCCTTGCAAAGACCTTTGCTCTAGCAAAGGGTGATGCCTTTATGTTTTCAATCCTTTGCGCTAGCGCCTCTTACATTGCAGTGCCTGCTGCCATGAGGCTTTCTGTACCCGAGGCAAACCCAAGCCTTTATGTGACCATGTCCCTTGCCATTACCTTCCCCTTCAATATAGCGGTGGGCATACCCATGTATTACTTCATGATAAATAATCTTTGGGGGGTGATGTCATGAAGCCTATGAAAAAGGTAGAGATAGTTATTGACAGCGTGCATCTCAGTAAAGTGCTAGATATTCTAGAAAAGGCTGGTGTATCGGGCTATACGGTTGTAAAGGATGTGCTGGGAAAGGGAGAAAGGGGTCTAATGGCTGCGGACGAACTAACTGATGTTTTCAAAAACAGCTATCTTTTTACCGTATGTTCTGAAGAAACCGCTCAAAGGATAGCAGAGGACATTAAACCGCTTCTTAAGAAGGTGGGTGGAGTGTGTCTCATATCGGATGTGGTCTGGATTACGCATTGATATAAGGAAAGCTTATAATCTTTATCATAATTATTAATGGCGTTTGTCTTATGCAGGGCTTATAATATGAGGATAATCTTACATAGGAGGTGTTTGAGATGGCAACTATAACACCAGACAAGACCCTTGATGCTTCTGGTCTTAATTGCCCTTTACCTGTTCTTAAGACAAAGAAGGCCATTGAGGAGCTTCAATCTGGGCAGATACTTGAGGTTATAACCACTGACCCTGGTGCAAAGGCGGATATTCCTGCCTTTTGCAACAGAACAGGGCATCAGCTCCTGGAAACGGTAGAAGAGGGAGGAAAAATAATCTTCTACCTCAAGAAAAAATAAGGAGGGATAAACGTGGCTACAGAAAGGCTTGCTATAATAGCCACCAAGGGCACCCTTGATATGGCATATCCACCACTTATTCTGGCTTCCACTGCTGCATCCTTAGGTATAGAGACTGCAGTTTTCTTTACCTTCTACGGGCTCAACATTATCCACAAAAAGAGAATGCACGAGCTCAAGATTGCTCCCATAGGAAATCCTGCTATGCCTATGGCCTTTCCCCCCTCCATGCAAAATGCCGTTACCAACACGATAGCTTCCATATTCCCCGGTCCACCTCAAATTATGGGTATAATTCCGGGTATGACAGACCTCATGACCTACATGATGAAAAAGACCATAAAGGAACACGGGGTGGCGGACATACCTCAACTGCTGGAGCTTTGCAAGGAAGCAGAGGTAAAACTTATACCCTGCCAGATGACTATGGAACTCTTTGGCTACAGATACGAAGACCTCATTGATGGTCTTGAGCCACCCGCTGGTGCTGCCACCTTTATGAACTATGTGCTTGAGGCAGACAAACCCATGATAATCTTCGTCTAAGGAGGATAGATATGGCATACGAAAAGGTGCTCTTCTACATTCTAACGGTTCCTTTTTTTGAGAGGGCAGAGCCAACCACTGGTGAACTTATAAACCCGCAAGCCGGTGCTCCCTTCTTCCTTGCTACCGCAGCCACCACCATGGACTACGAGGTGGAAATGGTCATAACCTCAGAAGCTGGCTTTCTTTTGATGCGCGACAATGCCAAAAAGGTTAAAGTCAGACCAGGTGTGGAGCAAACCATATATGACTTTATAAAGATGGCAAAGGATGCAGGCGTGAAGATATACCTTTGCGTGCCCTCTCTGGACCTGACGGAGATATATAAGAAGGAGGATGTAAACCCAGAGCTCTGCGACGGTATAATAGGTGGTGCTGCCTTCCTTGACAAACTCATGAGCGGCGAGTATGCGGTACTTACCCTTTAATGGGCATTACAGCCTTCCCTTTTTTAGATATGTGTTCATAAGTTTATCCTTATATATACATAAGCAAAAATTAATTGACTTTTATCATCCAGAAGATACTTTTATAAGAGGAAGAAACCCCAAGGAGGTTTATCATGGACGGGCATATTTATGGATATAACCTCCCCATATCGGAAAAAACCAAGGCAGTGCCTTGGGAGGAAAAGGTCCGTATAGTGGAGGAGGTAAAGTCGGACTTTAGGTTCAAGGAATACATCTTTGGCTGTCTCAACTGTGGCGTTTGCACCGCATCTTGCCCTTCCAATCGTTTCTTTGACTACTCTCCCAGGGAGATAGTGCAGAGATTTCTGGAAGAGGACGTGGAAGTGCTATATGACATGATGCATGAATACATATGGGCATGCTCTCAGTGCTTTACCTGTTGGATAAGGTGTCCTTTCGTGAACAATCCTGGTGGTCTTGTTGCCATAATGAGAGAGGTGGCTGTGCGCAACGCCTTTGAAGCCACAAAGGACCTTCTCAAGCCCTACGGAAGGGTCCTTCTTAAGGTTATGACCACTGGAAACCAGCTCTCTGCAGACATGCTTCAGCCAGACTTCTTCCCAGACTGGGGTCCCAAGATGGCAGATAACATGGAAAACCTCAGGGCTAAAAGGCTTGCCATACCCTTTGATGTGGGTAAATCTGTAAAGACAGCATGGGAGGTCTCCTTGGAGACCGCCATAGAGATGTATACCATATGGAGAGAGACGGGCATATTTGAGATGCTTGAAAAGCTAGACCCCAACCTCTACAATGTCATAATGGACATAGTAGAGGAAAACGAAGAAAGGTATGAAGAGCTTTATGAGGAAGAAGAGTAAGCTATCAAGAGGGGTTAATGCCCCAAAAAACTAAGGAGGTGTTATCATGGCAAAGCATGGCTTTGGACATAACAGCCCTGGAGGCCTTTTGAGATATCCAGAGCAGCCCCCATTCCCTCTAAAAGAATACAGCGCTCACTACGACCACATCTTTGAGATGATGGAGGAGCTAGAAGCAAAGGGCGAAATTCTCATACACAGGATTACGGAAGAGCACCAGCCTGTAGAGGTCTTCACCAGAACTGGAAGGATAAAGACCATCCCCACCAACAAGCTTTGGCACCACAAGTCCTGTGGTCAGTGTGGAAACATCCCCGGATATCCGGCCTCTATTTTCTGGTTTATGAACAAGTTTGGACTTGACTATCTTAATGAACCTCATCAAACTTCCTGCACCGCATGGAACTATCACGGCTCTGGCACTTCTAACCCCGTTGCCCTTGCGGCTGTCTGGCTCAGGAACATGCACCAAGCATGGAAGACTGGCTACTATCCTCTCATTCACTGCGGAACCTCCTTTGGCTCATACAAGGAAACAAGAGAACAGCTCATAATGAACAAGGAACTCAGGGATGCGGTAAAGCCTATACTCAAAAAGCTCGGAAGGCTCACAGAGGATGGAAGGATAGTTATCCCTCAGGAGGTGGTCCACTACTCTGAGTGGGTCCACGCCATGAGGTATAGGATTAAGGAACTCTATGAGAAGGAAGGCAAAGCCAAAGGTATAGATGTTTCTAATGTAAGGGTTGCCATACACAACGCCTGCCACACCTACAAGATGATAGCAGACGACTATCCTTATGACCCAGAGGTCTACAACGGCCAAAGACCTGCAGCTTCTACCGCAGTGGTAAAGGCTCTTGGTGCACAGGTGGTGGACTACTCCACTTGGTATGACTGCTGTGGTTTTGGCTTCAGGCACATACTCACCGAAAGGGAGTTCACAAGGTCCTTTGCTATACAGAGAAAGCTCAAAGTTATCGCAGAGGAGGTAAAGGCAGACCTTATAGTGACTCACGATACAGGTTGCACCACCACCTTTGAGAAGAACCAGTGGATAGGAAAAGCTCACGGTATGTATCACCCTGTAGCGGTTATGTCTGACGTTATGTTTGCAGCACTTGCCTGCGGTGCACATCCCTTTAAGGTTATACAGCTCTACTGGAACTGTTCCAACTACGAGCCTCTCCTTGAGAAGATGGGCATAACCAACTGGAGAGAGCTCAGGAAAGAGTGGGAAGACACTGTCAAATACATCGCAGACCTTGAAAAGGCCGGCAAATACGACGAGCTTATGGAGTTCTTCAAGGAATATGACCTGTATGAGCCCTACAGCAGAACATCCACCGGCAAACCAAAGGCTTCCGCGACCGCAAACATGCCTCTGTTCAAGTCCTAAGCTTTTTCTGGGGGCTCTGCCCCCTTAAGAACAATTAAAGGAGGTTTAGCATGGCTAAGAGCGTGCTCGTAATTGGTGGTGGTCCCGCAGGGCTTGCGGCAGCAAGAACCTTGGGAAAGCTTGGAGTGTCCACCATCCTTGTGGAGAAGGACAGTCAGCTGGGTGGGAACCCTATCAAGAATCACTATCACACACTAATCCCAAGAAAACTAAAGCCCTCCCAGGTGATAGGTCCTTACATAAAGGAAGTGGAGCAAAACCCCAATGTAAAAGTGCTTCTAAACACTGAGCTCACCGCCTGTGAGGGAGAGCCTGGCGAATACAGGGTTACCCTCTCCAACGGCGAAAAGCACGAAGTGGGTGCCATAGTGGTTGCCACCGGTTTTGAACACTTTGACCCAAGGAGGAAGGGTGAGCTTGGCTATGGGCTGTATCCGGACGTTATCACAAACCTTGAGCTGGAGAGGATGTTCTCCCAAGAGGGCAAACTCTACAGACCTTCTAACGGACAGCTTCCCAAGAGGGTTGCCTTTGTCTTCTGTGTGGGTTCAAGGGACAGACAGCTGGGTGTGACCAACGTGCACTGCTGTAGGTATGGCTGTGCCCTCTCTGGCCTTCAGGGTATGGAGATAAGGGAGCATTACCCCGATGTGGATGTTTTCTGCTACTACATGGATGTGAGGACCTACGGCACTTGGGAGTATCCCTTCTACTGGGCGCCTCAAGAGAAGTATGGCGTCAGGTATGTGAGGGGCAGGATTGCGGAGATTACTTACAGCCCTGCAGACGGCAGGCTCAGAGTCAAGCACGAGGATACCATCGTTCAAAGACCTGCGGAAGTGCCCATGGACCTTGTGGTGCTTGTGCTTGGCATGGAGCCATCTGCGGGCACAAAGAAGGTGGCAAAGATACTGGGCCTTGCCCAAGACCCCGACAGCCAGTTCCTTATACCCTCTGAAGAGTCTGGCTCCAATATAATATCCAACAAGCCAGGCATATTCATAGCAGGTGCCTGTAAGGGTCCAATAGATATAGAGTCCTCCATGTCAGAAGGCGAGGCGGCCGCTGCAGAGGCAGCAGCCTTCCTTGGTGCAAAGGTGGCAGTATGAAAAAGCCTGTTATTCTTGACGATTTTTTGGTGCGTGACTATCTGATAAAGATACTTGGTGAGGGCGAGGAGTTTGTCCAAGACTTTTACAAAGACCTCCTCGCCAAGTCCCTCCTTTTCCAACAGGCCTTTAGCAAAGACAGGTTAGCATCGCTCACAGAGGAAGACCTTGACCTGGTGCTGGAAAAGATATTTCCCGCAAGGAGGAGAAGGCAAAAGATAATCCAGGAGACGGGCGTTGACAGGCTCAAAAGAGCTATAAGCGACCTCCTGTATGGCAAGGCTCAGAGCTGGGAAGAGAGGGTGGAGAGGTTTGTAAGGGAGATAAGGGGCGTGGACAGGAAGTTTGCAAGGGACATTGCCAGCGAGATACTCCACTTTACCTTTCCAGAGCAGTATGTTCTCTGGACCAGCTGGATATGGGACCCAGAGAGCGAAAGCGGTGCGGTGGTCTTTTTAAAGGAAGAGCCTCCCAAAAAGAGCATGTATGGTGAGACCTACGAGGAGTTTGAACCGGTATACAAACAGGTCCAGGAAAAGCTTATAGACTTTGGTATAAAGGTAAAGGGGTATCTCTTTGTGGATATATTCCTTGCCATGATATACGCCACCTATGTGGACTATATGACCCTGTCCACCATGCACAGTGCCAAGGGCTTTTTCCCGCCGGCTGGGGTTATGGCGAGGAGGCTTCTTGGTGTAATAAGAAAAGAAGACCTTTTGGAGGTATAACCATGGCAATACACGAGCGTAGCCTTGTAGAGCCAGAGAGGATTTTAAGAAAAGAAAGGCTTGTTATTGATGGCGTTGATGTTTCTGGGGACTGGAACCTTATAATCCTGCCCAGGGTCATAAACGACTACGACCTGGACTTTGCCAAGGAAGTGATAAACTCCCCCGATGGCAAGACCATAAACCAGTGCTATCAGTGTTCTTACTGCACCGCTTCGTGCCCGGTGCATAACTACTGGGATGAGAGATACAACCCCAGACACTTTATATACTTGGCAAGGCTGGGCATGATAGATGAGCTTCAAAAGCGTGCGGATGTTATGTGGAGGTGCGTCTCTTGCCACAAATGCACTCACAGATGCCCCAAGGGCGTGCTTGTGGAGGAGGTGCTAAAGGCAATACTCAGAACCATGGCAAAGAAGGGTCTCATAGAAGAGTATCCTTCCAAGAAGTTTGACAAGTTCTTCACAGAGTCTGTGCTTGAGTATGGAAGGATAGAGGACGGAGAGCTCCTCTTTGGATGGATAGAAAAGCAGGGCTACAAGGTCTTCAAGGACCCCATACTCAAAAAACCCATACCCTTCATAGGTGAGACACCGGACTGGCTCAAACAGCTCACCATGAAGCCCCTCAAGTCTATGAACATAGGCTTTTTGGTGCTCAACGCCAAGCACATGCTCTTCCATCCAAGGACCAAAAATTGGAGCAGGTTCAAACAAGTCCTGCGTAAAGTCATGCAGGAAGAGGGTGCACTACACTAAGGAGGTTTAACATGGGTGTGATAGGAAAAAGAGTGGCCTATTATCCAGGCTGTTCCCTTGAGGGTGCAGCTAGGTCTTATGATGTTTCTACAAGAATAGTGGCAAAGGAGCTTGGTCTTGAGCTCGACTATCTTGAAGACTACAACTGCTGTGGTGCTATGGAGTCTAAAAACGTGACCTTTATGGGCACCATGCTCCTAAATGCCAGAAACATGTCCTTGGCAAGAAAGCAGGGACACAATGTTATCGTAGCTCCCTGCAACGGATGTTCCTTCTCTCTTCAGAGAGCGGAATACTTCCTTGAAACAGATAGGGCAGTATACGACAAGGTAAATGCCCTTTTGAGAGAGGGTGGTGTGGACCCCCTAGACCAGATACCCCAAACCTATCACATATTGGAATGGTTCTACCACGAGGCTGGACCACAGAAGGTGAAAGAAAAGACAAGAAAACCCCTAAAAGGTCTTAAGGTGGCAAACTACTACGGATGCCTATACACAAGACCCCACTTTTATGCGAGAACCTACGCTCACGCAGGTGGTCAGGATGAAGAGGCAAGACCAAGAAAGAGGGAGACTGCCGATGACGACGAACATCCATACTACATGAATGCCCTTCTTGAGGCTGCGGGTGCCACAAGCGTGGAGTTTGAACCCATGCATACCCAGTGCTGTGGAGGACCTCACTCACTCTCTGATGAGATGGTTTCTGAAAAGTTCGTGATGATGATACTGCAGACTGCCAAACGCAACGGTGCGGACATAATAGCCACTGAGTGCCCTCTGTGCCACGCATCCCTTGAGATGTATCGCCACAGGCTCATGATGAAGGGCGTGCCGGATGTGGATGTGCCCGCCGCATACTTTACACAACTTCTTGGGCTTGCCTTTGGCTATAGTGCAAACGATGTAAAGCTTAAGGATAACCTTTCGGACCCCTTGCCGGTGCTCAAAAGATTGGGGCTTGCCTAAGAGGGTAAAAGATGGGTGTGGTGCAGGAGCTGGAAAGCGGAAACGAGTGGGAATACAACGGATGTGTTGTCCCCCTTGACCTCTATTACGAGATAGAAACCCAGACATGGCTCAAGGTAAACGAAGACGGCACCGTCACCATGGGCCTTACCGATGTGGGTCAAGTAAGGGCTGGAAGGCTCCTGCACGCCCGTATCAAAAATGTGGGCAAGGTGGTGCAAAAGGGCAAACCCGTAGCATCCCTTGAAAGCGGAAAGTGGGCAGGTCCCATAAACGCCCTTGTGGAGGGTGAGGTGGTGGAAAGAAACGAAAGAATTCTTGAACAGCCAGACATAATAAACTATGACCCTTACGGAGAGGGTTGGATAGTGAAGATGAAGCCTTTTGACCTACAAAGGGACATAAAGGACCTGCTCTATGGCAAGGACGCCATAGAGGAAATGAGAAAATACATTGATGAATGGGATATAATCTGTATGAGGTGCACATGATGGCTGCCAAAGACAAGCATGTTATTTTGCTTGTTTCTCAGTGGTGTGCTACTTGTCCAGATGCAGACGCCCTCTGGAGAAAATTGCAGTCCGAGTATGGCTTTAAATACGAGGTGCTGGATGTGGCCCAGCCAGAGGGTAAAATGTGGGCAAAAAAGCTCATAGTGAGAGCTGTGCCCTCTACCATAATAAACGGTAAGCTGGCTTTTGTAGGTGTTCCGGATGAGGCAGAAGCCAGGAGGGCGATAGAATCATGAAGGTTATAATCCTAATGACCAGCGGGCCAAGGACACCCTGGAGGTGCGCTTCCCCCTTCTATATTGCCGCTCTCATGGCTGCTAACGAGGCAGAGGTAGAAATGTTCTTCAATATGGATGGAACAAGGCTTCTCAAAAAGGGCGTTGCGGAGAGGATAATGCCCGCAGAGCCCAACTGCCTGTCTCCCAACGGCAAAAAGCTTAAAAGCGTATATGATTTTATGAAGGATGCCAAGCAAGCCGGGGTAAAATTCTACTCTTGCAAGCAGGCGGTAGACTCCTTGGGCTATAAGCCCGAAGACCTTATACCAGAGCTGGACGGAGTTTTCCCCGCCAGCGAGTTTGCCCTTAGGGCTATGGAAGCAGATAAAGTGCTAACTTTTTAAAATTTTTATAAAGGAGGGTAAAGCATGGCAACAGTTAACGGATGCCACATACCTGAGGACCTTCTCTATGACGTGGACCCAGAGGCTAACGCCTTCACCTGGGCAAAGGACAACGGAGATGGCACCTACACGGTGGGTCTTACCTCCGTTGCGGCTGCCATGGCAGGAAGGCTTGTGGCCTACACGCCCAAGAAGGCGGGCAAGGTCATAGAGAGAAGAAAGAGCATTGCCACCATTGAGAGCGGTAAATGGGTAGGTCCAGTTCCTACACCTCTAACTGGAGAAGTGGTGGAAATAAACGAAGCCCTCAAGGGCAACCCAGCCCTTGCTAACGACGACCCTTACGGCGCAGGTTGGATAGCAAAGATAAAGCCCACCAATCCTGAGGAGATTAACAGCCTTCTAAGGGGTCAGGCGGCAGTGGATGCCCTTACAAAGGTTATAAACGAGAAGGGTATAAAGTGTGGATAATGGATTTCAGGGGGTCTAGCCTACCCCCTTCCCTTGAAGATACAGAACTTGACAAGGAGCTTCTTGAGGAGCTCTCTGAAGGCTTCCAGATAAAGCTTAAGAACTTTGGCAAGGATATACTCTTCCATAGCCCCGGCTTTAAACACTACGAGGTAGAGGACTTTTCCATAAAGACAGGTCCCAAGTTTGTGGATATCTCCATAACTGGCAGAAACTGTGAGCTTATGTGCGACCACTGTGCCTCTAAGATACTCTGGCACATGATACCGGCCACAACCCCTGAAGAGCTTTTGAGGGTGGCAGAGGAGCTAAAAGAAAAGGGTGTGGATGGGCTTTTGAT
>JAXSPD010000024.1:0-27999 GCA_037926845.1 Candidatus Pampinifervens yunnanense
TGGGTTATTATTAAACATATACTCAGGAACGCCATGAACCCTTTTACCACTCTTATTGGCTACGAGATAGCGGGTCTGCTTTCGGGTGCGGCGCTTATTGAGATAATAGTGGGTTGGCCTGGGCTTGGGACCCTTATGTTGGATGCGGTGCTCTCCCAAGACCTTTTCCTTGTTATGGGAGGTCTATACATTGGCACTATAATGCTACTTATAGGAAACCTTATTGCAGATATCCTTCTTGCTATTGTGGACCCGAGGGTAAGGGAGAGGGAGATAATAAAATAAAGGAGGTTTTGCTATGCCAAAGGTAGCCATTATCCTTGCGGAAGGTTTTGAAGAGGTGGAGGCGGTTGCACCCATTGATGTGCTAAGGCGTGCGGGTGTGGAGGTTATAATTGCCGGGCTTTCTCCCGAGCCTGTTGCCAGTGCAAGGGGTGTAAAGATAGTTCCAGATGCCACCATTGACCAGCTTAATGCGGAAGAGCTTGACCTTGTCATATTGCCCGGTGGTGCAGGTGGAGTGGAAAAGCTAAAACAAGACCCAAGGGTGGAAAGGCTCATAAAAGCTATGCAAGAAAAGAAAAAGCTCATCGGTGCTATCTGTGCAGCGCCTACCGCTTTGGCAAAGTTTGGTGTTCTTGAAGGCAAGAAGGCAACCGTGTATCCCACCCTTGTGGAAGAGATTAAGCCCGCTCAGTTTGTGGACAACCCAGTGGTAGAGGATGAGAATGTGATAACCAGTCAAGGACCAGGCACAGCCCTTGAGTTTGGTCTAAGGCTCGCAGAAAGGCTCGTAGGAAAGGAAAAGGCTAAGGAAGTGGCAAGGAGGATGTTGGTCCAATACGAATGATACAGGTTAGGGTAAAGCCGGGTGTAGAGGAAAAGATAAGAGGCTTTTTCCCTTGGGTATATAGACCAGAGATTATAGGCTACTCTAAACCACCTCAAAAGGGAGACCTTGTGGCAGTTAGAGATTATGCAGGCAAGTTTCTGGGCTATGGCTACATAAACCCCTCTGCCAACATAAGCATAAGGATATTGTCCTTTGACAAGGAAGAACCCATAAGTGAAGAGCTGATAAGGAAAAGGCTAAGTGATGCCCTTGAATACCGGAGAAGGCTAAATATGGACAGCGACGCCTACCGGCTTGTGCATTCAGAGGGGGACCTTCTGCCCGGCCTTGTAGTGGATGTGTATGGTGATTATGTGGTGGTGGAGTTCACCACCTACGGTATGAACAGGCTAAGAAACTGGGTAATCCCCGCCTTGGTGGACCTTCTGAGACCCAAAGGCATATACGAGAAGGTGAGCGACTATGTGGCTTCTGCAGAGGGCTTTAGGGAAGAGGGTGGTGTGCTATACGGTGATGCGCCCGAGGAGGTTGTTATCCGAGAGCATGACCTTAGGTTTATCGTCAACATACCACAAGGGCAGAAAACGGGCTTTTTCTTGGACCAAAGGTGGGCAAGAAGGCTCATAAGGAACTTTGTAAAGGCTGGTGATGAGTGTTTGGATGTTTTCTGCCACACGGGAGGCTTCGCCCTTAGCATGAAAAAGGCTGGTGCAAGAAAGGTCATAGCGGTAGACCTTTCTGACCTTGCCATTGAAGTGGGCAAAAGAAACGAAAAACTAAACGCACTTGAGGGCATAGAGTGGATAACCGCCAACGCCTTTGACTTGCTTAGGGCTTTTCATCAAGAGGGCAGGAAGTTTGACCTTGTGGTAATAGACCCTCCCTCCTTTGCCAAAAACAGGGCCTCTGTCCCCAACGCCCTAAGGGGCTACAAGGAGCTCTTAGTGAGAGGTTTGCATCTTACCAAGCCTGGGGGATACCTTGCCATATACTCCTGCTCTTTTCACATCACCAGAGAACATCTTTTGGATGTTCTTGTGTCCGCCGGCAGGGACACGAGAAGACAGCTGAGAATAGTGGCAGAGAGCTTTCAAGACCTTGACCATCCATGGGTCTTGCAGATGCCTAATACCCTATATCTAAAGGGAATATATGCGGAGGTGTTATGATGGAGATAAGTCAAGCCTTTATATTGGGGGTGGTGGAGGGACTTACGGAGTTCCTGCCCGTCTCCTCCACAGGACATCTTATCCTCACCGCCCATCTTCTTGGCATACCTCACAACACTTTTACCAAGAGCTTTGAGATTTCCATACAGCTTGGCTCAATACTGGCGGTGGTTTTTCTCTATTGGAGGAGGTTTCTTACAGACCTTGAGCTTTGGAAGAGGATAGCGATTGCCTTTCTGCCTACAGGAATTCTCGGCTTTAGCCTCTACAAGTTCATTAAGGGATACCTTATAGGCAACGATGTGGTAGTGGTTATAGCTTTAGTGCTTGGTGGTGTTTTTCTACTTTTTGCGGACAGGGTGTGCGAACGTTTTTGTTATCTTGGAGATGCAAGAGAGCTCAGCTACAAAAGAGCCTTTGCCATAGGTCTCTTTCAGAGCCTTGCCATGGTGCCTGGAGTTTCAAGGTCTGCGTCCACCATAATAGGTGGTATGCTAATGGGTCTAAATAGGAAGGCGTCTGCGGAGTTTTCCTTCCTCCTTGCGGTTCCCACCATGCTTATTGCCACAGGCTATGACCTCTTTAAGTCTCATGGAGAGTTTCAAAGTCAAGACTGGCAGGTGCTTTCTGTAGGCTTTATAACCGCCTTTGTCTTTGCCCTAATAAGCGTAAAGGCACTGCTTGCTTTCCTCTCAAGGCACTCCTTTGTTCCCTTTGGCGTATATAGGATAGTAGTAGGCTTGGCTTACGCCTACTTTTTTCTGCTATAATTTATCTGATGAAGCTCATAGCAGCCAACTGGAAGATGAACCTGAGCCCTTCACAGACAAGGGACTACATAAACCGGTTTTTGCCCCTCGTGGAGGACATCTCTGACAGGGAAATACTTCTGTGTCCGCCCTTTACATCCCTCTGCGTGGCTCAGGAGCTACTGCGTGAAAGCCACATTAAGCTAGGCGCTCAAAACTGCCATTACGAGCAGAAGGGTGCTTTCACCGGAGAGGTATCCCTTGACATGCTCAAGGAGCTGAGCGTCTCCTATGTGATAGTGGGACATTCAGAAAGAAGATGGATATTCGGAGAGTCTGACGAGGTAGTAAACAGAAAGCTTACCGCATGCCTTCAGGCTGGCATAAGACCCCTGCTCTGTGTGGGCGAGAGGGCAGAAGAGAGAGAGGCCGGTTTAACCTTCAAGGTGGTAGAGGCTCAGGTAAGGCTTGCCCTTTCGGGCGTGGAGGGATATACGGACAGCCTTGACATAGCCTACGAACCAGTGTGGGCAATAGGCACGGGAAACCCCGCAACCCCAGAGGATGCACAGCTGGTGCATGCCTTTATAAAGGACCTCCTTTATCAGATAAACCCCCAACATGCAGGCGGGACAAGGGTCCTATACGGCGGTAGCGTTAACCCCAAAAATTCGGTGGAGTTCATGAAGGCAAAGGATGTGGACGGGCTTTTAGTGGGTGGCGCCAGCCTAGACCCTGAATCCTTTGCCCAAATCGTAAAGTCCTTTTAAGGAAAGAAAAACCATAGGGACATACAGGAAAAAGGCTAAATATAGGCTAAGGTTTGTGTTTTCTATGACGGATCGTATGGTATTTAAGAAAAACCAATGGGCAGAGAAAGAAGCCACAAGAGCTAAAAGCCCAAACCGAAACTGTCGCCACCTTATGTAGACCCAACCCACTATTAGGATCATAAAGAGAGGTAGAAAAGAGGTTAGAATTCTTTTTACAAGTTCGTAAGCATACTGCCTGTAGTTTATACCTATCCTTTCGCCCAACATACTAAGAGCAAAAACATCCATCATGGGGAGATGCTCTGGCTTTTGTGCAAGCGGACCTATCTGTGATATTTCAAGAAAGTTGATGGAAATACTACGAGTCTCCTCTTCACCACTTACAAGGTCCTTTATCTCTGCTTGTGGAAATTCTAACTTCTCTCCATTCCATTGTCCAACGCTTGCAGTGGCCATTTCCCTTATGGAACCCTCCTTTACCCTAAGGAGATAAAACCCGTGCACCCTGCCCGTTGATAGGTCCACTAGTTCAAAATTATAAAAGTTAGTCTCTCCATTCTCTTGTCTAACAAGCCATAGATTTCTCACTATTCCCTTCTCAGTCTCCCTTGCCTTTTTAAACTCCTTTTCTATGTTAAAAAGCCTCCTCTGGCTCTCTGGGTATAACCTATAACTGCCAAAGAGATTAAGGAGCGAAAGAAAAAGAGCAAAAAGCAAAACCCAGAGGGAAAACCTCAGGGGTGAGATGCCAAAGCTTTGCAGGAGCAGGTCTATTCTTTTTTGAAAAAGTCTTCTAAAGGCTAGAAGCAGGGCAAGAGAGTTAACAAAGGCACTAAGGTAGAAAAAAGAAGTGGGCAAGAAGTTAAGGGTATAAGACAAAAGCACCTCTAGACTTTTATTCTTGAAAATCAAAAAGAATTCACCCAAAAGATACACATAAATTATGCCAACAAGAACAACAAGAAGGATAAGAAAAGTTCTCATATGGTTTAAAAGAATATACCTGTCAAGCATGCGTTAAAATTTTAATATGAAAACACCCCTATACCCGCAGCACAAAGCCCTTGGCGCAAGGTTTATTGAGTTCGCAGGTTGGGAGATGCCATTGGAGTATAAATCCATAGTGGAGGAGGTAAAAGCAGTAAGAAGCCATTGTGGTCTCTTTGACATATCCCACATGGGCAGGCTAAAAGTTCTTAATGGCTTTGACAGGCTACAGCGTCTCCTCTCCAGGGACATATCAAGCCTAAAGGTGGGTAGAGTTCAATACAATCTGTTTCTAAACGCTCAAGGTGGCATAAAGGACGACATAACCCTATACAAACTCTCTGAGGACCAGTTTTTTATGTGCGTAAACGCAGTAAACAAGGAAAAGGTCAAGGCTTGGCTTATAGAGAATGGGCTCTCTGTGGAGGACATGAGCGAGGACTGGGTGCAGTTCTCTCTGCAGGGACCAAATGCTCACAGGCTTATAAGCCGATACTTGCCCGTTGAGGGCATAAGGTATTACCACTTTCAAACTTCTGACGGTTTTCTTCTGTCGCGCACTGGCTACACCGGAGAAGATGGTTTTGAGGTCTACGCTCCAGTTAAACAAGGTGTTGAACTTTTTATGGAACTTGTCAGAGAATGTATACCCTGCGGGCTTGGTGCACGGGATGTGCTAAGGATAGAGGCAGGCATGCCCCTATACGGGCATGAGCTTTCAGAGGATATAACGCCCTTTGAGGCAAACCTTGACAGGTATGTGAGCCTTGAGAAGGACTTTTTGGGCAAGGACGCGCTTCTTCAGAAGAAAGTGGAGAAAAGGCTCTTTGGACTTGAGCTACTGCAGAGAGGGGTGCCAAGGGAGGGCTATAGAATATTCCATGAGGGTAAAGAGATAGGATATGTAAGCAGTGGCACCTTCTCTCCCACCCTTCAAAGAGGCATAGCCTTATGCTTTGTGCATGTGGACTTCAGGGTTGAAGGCATGGAGGTGCAGGTGCAGGTTAGAGATAGAAGACTACCCGCAAGGCTTAGAGGATACCCTTTCCTCCAAAAGGCATGAGTATATGCGCCTTAGACCTTGGAGGCATTCCTCCGTATCGTCGCAGTTGAGCCGGAAGGAGGGTTTTTTGTAGAGCTTGTAAGTCTTGTCGTAGTATTCCCTTATGAGAAACTCTGCAAACTCCTCCACACGACCCCCTTCAAGGAGTTCAAGGGCGGTTGAATACTTGGCATCTCCCAGATATTTTCTTATTCGTGCAAGAGACACCCTTACCTCTTCCTGCCAGCCTTCAAAGACGGTATATTCCTCAAGGAGGTTTTTTACCCTTCTCTCAAGGGAAGCCTCAAGCTCCACGTATATGCCCTCTTCCTTTTTCCTCCAGAGGACCTCTGGCAGGTGTATAGTGCCTATTACCCTGCTTTCATCCTCTGTAAGGAGTAGCCTTGAAGTGGTCTCCCGAAGGCTTTCATAAAGCAAAGCATCAAACATCTTTTGGCTCACCCTTGCTCTTATACCCACCCTGCCAAAGGCAGAACCCCTATGCAGAGCAAGCCCCTCTAAATCAACAACTGGATAGCCCTCCTTCTTGAGCCTCCGGAGCATGTGCGTCTTTCCCACACCAGTTTTTCCTGTAAGCACCAAAAAACTCTTGTTCTCCAAAAGCCTTTCCATGTCCTTGAGGATGAACTCCCTGTAGGCTCTGTAGCCACCTGTAAGCCTGTAGACCTCCATGCCCATGGAATGGAGGAACTTGCACAGCTCCGCACTTCTGAGACCACCCCTCCAGCAGTAGACCACTACATGTTTGTGGTTTTCTTTCAACCGCCTAAAGCTTTCCAAGAGATGATCCAACTTTGACCCAGCTATCTCATAGCCCAGATCCTTTGCCCTTTCCACCCCTTCCCTTCTGTATACAAGCCCTATAAGCCTTTTCTCCTCATCCTCAAAGAGGGGAAGGTTAATCGCACCAGGTATATGAAAGTCCTCATATTCAGAGGGACTTCTTATGTCCACAAGGACCCTATCTTCCATATGGTATATCTGCTCTGGGCTTATGTCCATGTTTTATTAATCTAATCCTTGTTGGTCAGCTTAAAAAGGCAAGCAGGATGAGGATCACAAACATGGCTTATAATTATACCTATGGGATACAAGGTAGCCATCGTAGGTGCCACAGGCGAGGTGGGAAGAACCTTCCTGAAGGTGCTCCAGGAGCGTGAGTTTCCGGTGGATGAGCTCTATCTCTATGCCTCGGAGAGGTCTGAAGGTCTTGAGCTGAGTTTTAAGGGTGAAAGGCTGAAGGTTCAGGCTCTTAGCAAGAGCAAGGACTTTAAAGGCATAGATATAGCCCTATTCTCCGCAGGATCTTCCATAAGCAAGGAGTATGCTCCAAGGTTTGCCTCAGACGGTGCAGTGGTCATAGACAACTCCTCCGCCTGGAGGCTGGAGCCAGAGGTGCCACTGGTGGTCCCAGAGGTAAACCCCGAGGACATAAAGGACCACAAGGGCATCATAGCCAATCCCAACTGCTCCACCATACAGATGCTCGTTGCTCTAAAGCCCATATACGATGCGGTAGGCATAGAAGCCATTGTGGTCTCCACCTATCAGTCCGTCTCTGGTGCGGGTGCAAAAGCCATAAGGGAGCTGGAAGAACAAACAAGGGCATGGTGCGAAGAGAAGGAAATACCCCAAGCAAAGGCACTTCCCAAGAGGATAGCCTTTAATGTGATTCCTCAAATAGATGCCTTTACAGAAACAGGCTACACAAAGGAAGAGCTAAAGATGCTCAACGAAACCAGAAAGATACTGCACGACCCCCAAATAAGGGTCTCCGCCACATGCGTGCGTGTGCCTGTCTTCTATGGACACTCAGAAGCCATAAGCGTAAAGCTCAAGTCCGAGCTCTCTCCCCAGTCCGCCAGAGAGCTACTAAGGAAAGCCAGAGGCGTAGTGCTTATAGATAGTCCTGAAGAGGGTCAATACCCACTGCCGGTTGAGGTGGCAGGAAGGGACGAAGTCTTTGTGGGAAGGATAAGGAAGGACTTGGTGCTTGAACCTGGGCTTTCTATGTGGGTGGTGGCAGACAACATACGCAAGGGCGCTGCCACCAATGCGGTGCAGATAGCAGAGCTTTTAACACAGCATGCCCTGGTGTAAGGATGCTGAGGATAAAAGGTTCTGCCCTTCAGAAGATTATAGCTCAGGCGGAGAGAGACTACCCTCACGAAACATGCGGTCTTTTGCTAGGTAAGGCGGATGGCAACCTGAGGACCGCCTTTGGAGCCTTTGAAACTCCCAATGCAAACCCAGACAGAAAAAACGACCGCTATGAGATAGCACCAGAAGATTACCTAAGGGCGGAGAAAAAGGCAAGAGAGTTCGGACTTGAAATAGTAGGCGTCTATCACTCCCACCCAGACCATCCCGACAGACCATCCCAGTTTGACGAAGAGAGAGCCTTTGAGGGTTTTTCATACATAATCCTCTCTGTGAGCAAGGGTAAGGTGGTCTCCTACCGGAGCTGGGAGCTCCTTGACCAGAAGTTCAGGGAGGAAGAAATTCTTATATTTGGATGAGACCGAAGATAAGACCCCTTGAGGCTATTCCCTACAAGGATGGTTTTTGGCTCAAGGACCCCGTGGGATTGTCAGAGGGACTGCTTGTCTCTCCCCATGCCTTGCTTCTTCTTTCCCTTATGGATGGCTCAAGAGACCTAACAGATATAAAGGCGGAGTTCTTCAAACAAACGGGCATAATCCTTAGCGAGCAGGAGCTTCTTGACTTTATACAGACCCTTGACAAGGCTCTTTTGCTGGAGGGCGAGGGCTTTCTCAGGGCTTTTCGCTTACTGCGCCAAAGCCTTATTGAAAAGGGCATAAGGAATATGTCCCATGCCGGTGAAGTGTATCCTGTAAATGCGGAAGAGTGCAGAAATTTTCTTACTGGGCAGGAAAAGGAAAAGAGAGACATGCTGGGACTTATGGTGCCCCACATGGACCTGAGGGTGGCAAAGGATACCTATTGGGAAGGCTATGGCAGGCTCAAGGCTGGCAAAGAGCTTGTGATAATACTGGGCGTTTCCCACTACTGGCATGAGATGCCCTTTTCTGTTTTGCCACTACATATGGAAACGCCCTTTGGACTCCTTGAGACAAGAAGAGACCTGCTTGAAAAACTTCAAGCCTTCTACCCCTTTGACCTAACCCACGACCTGCTATCCTATAGACAAGAGCACTCCATAGAGTTTGCCTCCATTTACGCAAAAATGCTTTTCCCAGAGGCAAAGGCTCTGGCACTAATAGTTTCATATGGAGAGGTTTCTTTTCTCAAGGAACTTGCGGAGAAGCTCCTTGGGGTCATAGACAGAGAGCTGGACAAAGCCCTGATTATTTCCAGCGTGGACCTTAGCCATGTGGGAAGAAAGTTTGGCGATATGCATAGCTACGACTCCTCCTTTAGGGACAGGGAATACCTTCGGCTTGTAAGCCATCTTATGGTGGAGGATGCCTTTGAATTGCTGGAGAGGGACAAGAACTCCACACGCATAGATGCCCAATATACAAACCTCGTATTCCTGCATATGTTAAGAAAGGCAGGGTTGGAGAGGGGGGAGCCCTTTGACTACAAGGCTTATTATGAGGAGCACACAGATTCTATTGTCTCTTATGCAAGCGTAGGCTTTTAGAGGGTTAAGTATTCGCTCCTTAGGTCTATGATAAACTCTGGGTAGTATCTTTCAAGGAGCTTTTTTACACCGCTGAGCGTGTTTTCCGCTATGGAACGTTCATAAGCTAAGCAGGCAAAGGCAAGGCTTGCTCTCTGCCACAGGTCATGGTGGTCAACTTCGGCCACGGACACATTGAAGGCGGACCTTACTTTGTCCTTTATGGACCTAATGTGATGCCTTTTCTCCTTTAGGGACCCATTTTCTGGAAAGAAGAGTTCAACCCTTAGTAAACCCAACACCATGTGAGCGTGGATTATTATTATAATAACCTTATCGTGTTCTGGCTACTGCTTTTTTCTATAGTCCTTCACACATACGCTCAAGACTGCTCACTTCTCAAAGTGAGGTATCTTGCTTTGAAGGAGGATATGATATACGAAGACCTGATGCGTGAAGCAGAGAACCTGATAAACTTAGCATGCGATAAGGGGGACCGCAAGGCTGGACGGTCTGCAGACAAGATACTACAAGCTTTGGAAAACATAAAGTTTCCCGAGCCCCTTGGGAAGGACAAGGTAGTTGCCAACAAGAGATTAAGGAGGACATCTACTCTCCTGAATGAAACCAGGAAATATGCAAAGCTTTACCCCCAACTATACGCCTATCAGCTTCTCTTTTATCAGGTTGCTAGGGAGAACTATAGAGCTGGAGATTATGAGTATGCATTAAAATACTCTATTGCATCCTACAACTTGGGAAGGGCCATACTGGAGCTAAGATGAGCTTTAAGGAAGGCGACTATGTCCTACTTTTATATGAAGATAGAAGTTATTTAAAGCTTCTCACCAAGGACTTCAGTCTCAACTATGGAAAGACCACAATAAAGTTTGAGGATGTTTTTGGGAAAAACCCCGGTGATATGGTTAAGGGCTTTTGCCTTTTTAATCCCACACTTGAGGACATAATCCTACTAGGCTTTCAGAGGAAAACTCAGATAGTGTATCCTAAGGACAGTTTTTATATAGCCTTTAAGCTTGGACTTTCAAAGGATAAGAGAATGCTTGAGTTCGGGGTGGGGAGTGGCGCCTCCACGGCGGTCTTTTCCCAGCTGGCTGGCGAAGTATGGTCCTTTGAGTTAAGGGAGGACTTTTACAAACTTGCCAAGAGAAACTGGGAGCGTTTTGGGCTTTGCAGCAATGTAAGGCTTGAAAACATGGACTTTATGTCCGCAGACCTTCAGGAGAACTTTTTTGATGCAGCCTTTGTAGATGTAAAGGAACCAACTCCCTATGTGCAGAAGGTATGGAGGGTGCTAAAGCCCGGAGCCCCCCTTGCCACAATACTGCCCACCACTAATCAGGTAATTACTCTGCTAAAGGCTATGGAGGACCTTTTTTGTCATGTAGAAGTGCTGGAGGTTCTACACAGACATTACAAGGTGAACCCAGAGCGTCTGCGACCTCAGGACACGATGACGGCGCATACGGGCTATCTGCTCTTTGCAAGGAAGAGAATGTAGCTCTTTATGTCCGGCAGGTCTACCCTGCAGTGCTCGTAGCCCTCTGGTGGCTCTGCACCCTTCATCACCATTATGTATCTCTTGGAAAGCCTCATCAAAAGCGGGAGTATTCTCTCCAGCTTTCCTAGGGCTCTACAGACCACAAGGTCAAAGCTCTCCTCTAATCTCTGAGCTTCCTTGCAAACTACCCGGTATTCAAGACCTAGCCTGGTTTTCAAATACTCTAAAAAGGAGCATTTCTTAGCCACTGCCTCTACAAGTGTAAGATGTATCCTGTCTCCGTAGTATATTTTCAGAGGCACGCCTGGAAAGCCCGCACCACTACCCACATCACACACATACAGCCCATCCACCTCTACACCCCTCTGCTCAAGGCAGAGGCTGGGTGTAAGTGAATCCAAAAAGTGCCTTAGGACTATATCCCTGTCATCTATTATGGCGGTAAGGTTGTGAACCCTGTTCCATCTTTTGAGCTCCTCAAGATATATAACAAAACTTTCTATCTGACTCTGGGAAAGGTCAAAGTGGTTTTTACTAAATACTTCTTTTATGAGTTCCTTAATAGGAATTTTATGTCCTCCGCCATTTTCTCTGGGTCTTGCTTGGATTGCGTGTATAGCAGTTTAATCTTCATATCTGGGGTTATAAGGTATATGGTGGCCGTGTGGTCTATAAGGTATCCACCTGCGGATTCGCCTTCTACCTTTCTATAGTATGCCTTATACTCTTTGGCTGTTTTTTTAATCTCCTCCTCGCTTCCCCTAAGACCTATGAAGGTGGGGTTAAAGTATGGCACATATCCTTTTAGAACTTCTGTGGTATCCCTCTCGGGGTCCACACTTATGAAGAGCACCTGAACTCTCTTTGCCTCCTCTGGAGTTAGCCTTTTCATAACCTTCGCCATGGTTTCCAATGCCATGGGGCATACATCAGGACAGTGGGTATAACCAAAAAAGAGCAAGACTATCTTTCCCTGTTTTGTAAAGTCTGAGAGCTTTACCCTTTTTCCGTTGTGGTCTGTTAGCTCAAAGTTGTAGGCGGGCTGGTCAAAAACATGGCCGTAAAACTCATGCTGTCTTTTGCAAGAAGCCACAAAAGCTAGCAACAGTATTATAAGACTTGTTAATTTCTTCATAATTTATGATTATAGCACAGGCTAACCCTTGTGCCAACCCCTTTCTTGCTTTCAAGCTTCATGTTCATATGGCTTCTTTGAGCGATGAGCTTTACTATAGAAAGACCCAAGCCTGAACCCTCCCTGTCTGTGGCCTCTCTGTAAAAAAGCTCTCCTGCCCTTTCTGGGTGTTCCATCCCTATGCCCTTATCCTCAACCACCACACAGCCATCTCTATAGTATAGCCTTATAGTTTGTCCCTCCTCTGTGTATTTGTATGCATTTTCAACAAGATTTCGGAGGGCCATTTTGAAATATTCCTTGTCCACATGTAGGACCACATCCTCCTGAAGATATTCCACCACGAAGACCCTACTAGCCCTTATGAATTCATATTCCTCTTCTATCTCTGCAAAAAGCTGGTTTAGGCTTACCTCTTCCACCTTTAAAGGAACTTGAGACTCTAGCCTCATGATGGTGGTCAGTTGGTTTATGAGCCTGCCCATTTTTTCAGCTTGGAGCTGCATATTGCGGTATACCTCTAACAACTCCTCTTGCCCGTATTTACCCATCTGCAATAGCTCCGCCTGCCCCTTTATGTAAGTCAAGGGCGTTTTTAGGGCGTGGGCTATGTTTCTTATAAACTCCCTCTGCCAAAGGATTATACTCTTGAGCCTCTCTACCATGTTGGCATAGGCTTCCTCAAGTAGACCAAACTCGTCCTTACCACCGCTTCTTCTTATCTCCACATCCAACTCTCCCCGTGATAGCAGCCTTGAAACCTCCGTAAGGTAGGCTAAGGGCTTGAGAAGTCTGTTTATAAGATAAAAGGCTAGAAGGGAGGCAGGCAGGGATATGAAAAGAAACAGTAGAACGCTGAACATAAGTATGCGCCTTTCCACAGATCTTATGCTGTCCAACTTACCCAGGAGTATAAGATGGTAATCTCCCACCTCCTTCACCATGAAGGCGTAATTCCTTGCTATCCCCTTCCTAGATTCAAGCATCAGCTTTATATCTTCTTGGTCTATTTGTGGCAACTCGCCTTCTAGAAAACTTTCCCTGTGGACCACTTTCCCCCTTTTATTTACAAGAATGCTGGCTATTTCTCTTGAGACCACATCTTCAGAAAGGAGCTTGGCATAGTAGTCTGGGTTTTTGTAGTAGGTCCTGTAGAACTCCAAAAGGGGGTCCACCTGGTATTCCATATAATGGAGTATGTATCTGTAGAGGGTTGACCTTACAACCACAAGGCTGAAAAAGGACAAAAGAGCAACACTGCCCAAGTATAGGACCAAAAAGAGCATTATGGCCTTAAACCTTACTGACATCCTCAGAAGATAGCATATAGCCGTAGCCCCTCACCGTTTTTATGAGCCTATGTTCTCGGTCATCTAGCTTGCTTCTTAGGTTTTTTATATACACATCTACCACATTTGAGCCCTCTCCATGAGAATAACCCCAAACCTTTGCGTATATCTCTTCTCTGTTTACCGCCGTGTTGGCCCTCTCCGCCAATAGCTTTAGAAGCTTAAACTCCCTCTGGGTAGTGGGGATTTTCCTACCCTTGTAGTAAACCTCAAAGGACTTGAGCCTGAGCTCTAGCTCGCCAACCTTCAGATTATCAGGACCTTCCCTTTTATACCTTCTGAGAACTGCATTAATCCTTGCCAAAAGCTCCTTGAAGGAAAAGGGCTTTGTAATGTAGTCGTCTGCACCAGCAGAAAGCCCCTCCACCTTGTCCTCAAGCTGACCCTTAGCGGTCAACATTATTATAGGAATATCCCTTACCTCCCTTATCCTCCTGCAGACCTTTAGTCCATCCATCTTGGGAAGCATTATATCAAGTAGCACAAGGTCGTATTCACCTTCTAGAATGCTATTGACCGCTGAATAGCCATCCCTCACCCAGTCTACCTGGAAGCCTTCATGGCTTAGGCCATCCACTAACATCTTGCCAAGATGCTGGTCGTCTTCAACAAGCAGGACCTTCATGCCTCGGGAATGGCTAGATAGTCCTCCACTTTCAAAATTTTTAATATATCCCTGTAGGGCTCAAGGGCTATCTCTAGCTCTCTCTCTAGCCTTTCGCTACCTAGCATGTTATGGCTAAGGTCTAGAAGGAATTGCAAAAAACCGAAAACCTCTTCTTCGTTCCTTGGAATCTTCCTGTAGAGAATGGTGCCCTCATAGTGTTTTAAAACATCAGAAGAGGCAAGTTGTGCAAGTATTAGGTGATTTAAATGGCCTGCATGCTTGAGAAGGATGCCATAGATAGCGTTGAGTAAAAATTGATGTATAACCAACCTTATGTTATCCATGGGTTGATAAAAAGCCATATCTACCCATTCTATTTTTTGGACTGGTAGGTTCTTTACCAGTCTCAAACCCTCTTTTCCTTCCTCCACGATTGCCAAGAGCAAACCATCCTTATATAGTGTATGGGTTTTGGAACCTTCACCGTATGCGGTTATTATACCTGTTTTTCCTTCTACCCCCATTCCTATGAGTATCTTCCCTGTTTCTATAAAATAACCCGATAGACCGCTTACAATCTTCTCCTCTGAGTGTCTTAGCATCAAAAGGTCAACTGCGCCCCCATCTATGCTTATCACACTTAGCAGGGAATTGCCTTTGGGTGTTAGAAAAAAGTCAAAAATTTCCGAATTGTAGGGATAAACCGCAGATAGCTTTCCCTTTTTGTAATAAAGGTCAAATTCAAAATCCCCGCCAACTATTTGTATAATGCCACTAAATTTGCTAAAATGAAAACTCTCTAACAGGGTTATAAGGTTTACCCTTTCTGCCTCTACCTCTTTCATCAAGTATTCTATTTTTATCTCTTCTCTAACTAGTTCGGGGTTGTAAAATTGATTTATGTCCAAGTGGCCACTGGAAAAGAGAGACTTTAGTTTCCTTACCTCTTCCACAAAGCTGTTTTTTGAGTTGGCTAGTATTTGATATATATTTTTACCCTCATAGAAACTGGCTTCCTCAAAGTTTTTTACTACCCTTATGACCGCCATAGGGGTTATGACCCTTTCTATAAGGGATTTGAGTTCACTGTGAGCTAGTTGAAGCTGGAGCACAAGCTCTTCCACCGATATGGGCTCTTCCAACTCAAAAACCTTTTCTCCCCGGCCTTCTCTAAAGGTGAAAAAAGCCTCTGGACTTTCCATGAACTCAGAAAGGTGGTAAAGGAGCACGGACCTCTTGTTTTCGGGACTGCCTTCGTTATAGTCGCTCAGCTTAAAACCCCTTATTAGCCCATTCTGTATTTGTAAGGACACGACCTTTATGCCCAGGAAGAGGTCTAGAATGCCTACTCTATTAAAGAGGCATCCGTTAAGTAGGTCTACAAGCTCCTGCTTTGACCTTATGTATCCCGATATCATAGAAGCATCCTTTCCACCCTGGATATCATGTAGTCCTCAAGAAGCTTAAAGGTTTCCAGCACCCCCTCGCCCCTTATGGCACTTGCACACACATAGGGGTAGTTGTCAAGGTTTATAAGCTTCTCCATTTCCTTGTAATCCATGGCATTAGGCAGGTCAAGCTTGTTATACTGAACTACCACTGGAACAGTGGAGGGTTCTTTGCCTACCCTGAGCAAATCCGCTTTCAAAAGGTTGTAGAAGTTTATGTTTTCATTAAGCCTCTCTCTTTGGGAGTCCACCACAAACACCACACCATCCACACCCCTTATAACCGTAAGCCTTATATCCTTGTATATGTCCTGACCAGGCACCGTGTAGAGGGCAAAGGAAAGGTTAAGGTCGCCTAACTTTACCTTTTTGGTGGCAAAGTCAAAGACCAGCGTCTTCTCATCTTGGGTATCTATCTTCATTAAACTGAGGCCTTCCATCTCCGAAAGCTTCTCTAGGTTTGTGGTTTTGCCCGACTGTGCTATACCATAGTATACCACCTTGAGCCTTATCAGCTTTCTTTCAAGGTCTACCAGCATCTATTTCCCTCCTAAGCTTGACTTCTCCCCACCTTATGCATTGAATGCATAGGGGTCTGTATGTATTATATTCCTTCCCACAGGAACATACAAAGGGTTTGAGCATATTCTTTAGGCTCTCAAGACAATACTTGTCTTGTTCTCTGTGGGACTGTGAGCTGTATAGAAGGGCTCTAAAGGGGGCTATAAGCCTATCTTCCAAAGCCTTTGCTTTGCTAAAGAGGTTTAGCCTTATGTATACCATGGACAGGGTGTTTGGGTCTATGCTTTCTGCCTTTGTTTCTATGACATCTAGCAGCTTTGTTAGGCCCTCTTCATCTTCCATTAGGTGCCAGAGCACATCTTCTTGATAACCCAGGGAAAAGCACTTCTCCCAGACCTTTTTCGCCTCCTTTAGCCTATCTTGAGAAAGAAGATGCCTTATATAGATAGAACAGACAAAGGGTGAGTTAGCCAGGTCAAAGGCCTTTTCTATAAGCTTTTCTTCACCCCTTCTGAGGTAAACCATTGCCATAATCTCAGCCTTAAGGACCTTCTGCCTATCCTTTTCCCAACGTTCGCATAGCTGAAGCACTATATCTTGCTGTTCTAGAGCTCGCTCCCAGTCTTCCATCAAGGCATAAACATCCCTAAGGCCCTTTAGGGCCCTAAGGTTTTCCTTATCATCCGCCAGGGCTTGGGAAAACCTTTCTTCTGCCTCCTTGATCTTCCCCTCTTTGATCATAATCTCGCCCACCTTTGCCGAAGCTGTATGATTAAGGTTCTGTATGTCCTCAAGCTTTCCTTGCTGGTATAGAACCTCCGCCGCAAGCCACCTTGCTGCTTCTATAAACTTTCCAGCAGAAAGTAGCAAACGTTCTGACCTTGCCATGTAGCCTCTGTATAGCTCTCTTAGCCCGTCTTCCAAGCTATGGAACCGTCTTTTTAGCATAGCTTCCTTTAGGAGGAAGTAAATGGAAGGGAGGAAAAAGCCAAGGGCAAAGCTTAGTAGCAAAAGCACAAACATGGGTATGTTGTAGACCATATGGAAGAAATGCACTTCCACATAGGCAGCATTCTGAGCTATAAATAGTATGAAAACTATCAAAAGTGCCGTGAGTATGAGTAGTTTAAGCACACTCATAGGCTTAACCTCTCGGCATTGGAGTATAGCCACTCAAGGTCGTAGTATTCCCTCCACTCCTTCAAAAACACATGAACTATTATATCAATAAGGTCTATCAATATCCAGTTGGCCTCTTGGATACCTTCTATGTGGTCTGGCTTTATGCCTCTTTTTTCTAGGTATTCCAAAATATGTTTTAATATGGCTTTGGCGTGCACTGCTGAGTTTGCTGTGGCTATTAAAAAGTAGTCTGCTATATTGGTATGCCTTGAAACATCCAAGACCACCACATGCTCTGCCTTCTTCTCCTCTAGTAGATTTTTGAGAGCCTTTAGGAGTTCTCTACTGTCTTGCATACTTTTTAAGTTCTCTGTAGTATGCATTCTCCCCATAGACCTCTTTGTATGTTTCCATCTGTTTTAGTCCTTCTTGATGGCTAGTTTCTGCGAGGTTTTTCCATCTTTCTATCTCGCTTCTGAGGAAGTTTATCCTGTTTTGGATTGCCCTTTTGTCCTCTTCAGATTTTGCAGACCTTAACTCCTTCTGAGCTTCTTCTATCCACTTTTTATACTTTGCCTCTTGCCTCTTTGCCTGTTCTTTTACAAGAAGTAGGGATTTTATATACCTGTAAAGGACTTCTGCCTCGGGAACCTGTTCTGGAAAGTTGGCAAGAAGGTTTCTGTATCTAAGAGAAGCAGAATAATAGTAGCCAAAGTCTTCGTAAAACCTGCCTATTAGGTATTCATGCTTTGCAATCTTGTTTTGAGCGTTATCTATAAGTTCTATAACTTTGTCGCTGTATGGGCTGTTTGGATACTTGCTAAGGAACTCCTTAGCCTTGTCTATGGCTCTTAGGGTGTAGCTTTGGTCTCTATATGCATCGGGTGCCACTTTCATGTAGCTTTCCACCACCATAAAGTAAGCCTTTTCTGCTTCGGGGCTTTCTGGATAGTAGAATAGGAAGTCTTCCAAATAGACTATGGCGTTTATATAGTCCTTTCTTAGGTAGTAGCTCTCTCCTATGGTATACTTGGCGGACTTTATTTGTTCTGGAGTAAGGTTCTCTAGATATTTGAGAGCTTCTGAGAGCTTACTTATGGCTTCTTTATAGTCCCTTCTTGCGTAGGCGGCCATACCTTGTGAGTAGCTCTCTACGGCAAGCTTAGCTCGCTTTTCTTCTGTCATCTTTGCGCAACCTGTGAGGAATATAAGGATAACAATCAAAAGTTTACGCATGGCTTAGGTTGTAGCTATTTATGCTGGTTTCTTGGCTTATGTTAAGGCGCACGTGGGAGAGTCTTGCAGTTTGTAGTCTTTTGCTTAGGCTTTCATAACGCAGGGGATGGACCTGTAGTTCAAGGGTTCCATGGTGGTGTGGAGGTAGGTCTTTTTGTAGCTCTAGCATGAAGAGGTCTGAGCTTTTTATAAATCCTTTACCACCGCATGTGGGGCAGGGTTCTGATAGCAACCTAGTCACACTCCTACCAGTTTTTCTTCTGGACATTTCTAAAATACCCAGCCTGGTAAAGCCATATACGGTAATACCGCACGCCTCTTCTCCAAAGGCTGAAAGCATACTGTTTATTATAAGGTTTCTGTTCTCTTGTTTCTTCATATCAATAAAATCCACTAGAATTATACCACCTATGTCCCTTAGTATTATCTGTCTTGCTATCTCCTTTACAGCTTCCAGGTTGGTTCTTAGGGCGTTTTCTTCGTGGCAGGACCCTGTGGGTTCGCCACTGTTTACATCTATCACGGTGAGTGCCTCCGTTTCTTCTATTACTATGTAGCCGCCACCTCTCAGCCACACTACTTTGTTGAAGATAGCCATCAGAGTGTCGTGGAGCCTATATCTGTGCACATAGCTGGATGGGTCTTTGAGGTAAAGGTTCTTCCTGAGGAGGCTTGGTTCAAACTCCTCAAGAAAGGAGGCTATATTGTTCCATATTAGGGTGTCGTCTGAGACTACTTCCTCTATCTCCTGCCAATAGTCTCTGATGAGCCTTATGTAGCTTGGGTATTCTTCTAGGATTATTTGGGGTTTTTTGAGGGTTTTGGCCCTTTTCTGAACCCATTGCCACTGCTCCCTGAGTTTTCTTAACTCCTCCCTTATGCTTTCTGGCTCTGCCTTCAAGGCAGAGCTTCTTATTATAACTCCTTCTTCTTCAAGGTCCTTTTCTAGAAGCCTACACAGGGCTTCCCTTTCTTCCTGTTGCACTTTGCTGGAGCATTTAACATCTTTTCCCTTTGGGAAGTATACTATATACTTGCCTACAAGTTTTATGTTGGTGGTTAGCTTGGCTCCCTTTTCTCCTTCTGCTTCTCTTACCATCTGCACTATTAAGCTGTCCCCCACCTTGTAGCTTTCGCCCTTAAGTGGCAGAAAGGCGTCTTTTCCTGTGCCTATGTCCACAAATACACCATCCATACCCTTTGCTAGCCTTTTAACCCTGCCCCTGAATATACTGTCTAGGAGCCTGGGCCTTCCCCTAAACTCCGCACTTATCCTATAGGTTGTTTCACCGTCTATAAGGAAAGATAGAACCAAATCTTCTGAGGATAGGACTACAAGCCTTTTTACCATTAACTCTATTATACCCTTTCTACTATGCTTTTTATCACTTCTTTTTCAAGGGGTGAGCCAACCTTTGGCAGTATGGTGTCCAACACAAGGGTCTTCACATTGTCATACTTGTGAATTCTTCTTGCACATCTGATGGTGTCCCTTATGGAGAATACAAAATCCACAGGCTCTTCGGACTGTTGGGTTTGATATGCCCTGTAGGCGTTCCTTATGGCGTTGGCTATCTTCAAAAGCTCAAATATTTTCCACACATGGCTTTCAAGGTCCTCCTGACCCTGCAGGCTTGCCACCTTCATTCCGTTTACTACCCAGTGCCACAGATAGAGAAACTCTTCAAGGCTCAGGCGTGAAAGTTCCTGCACATGGTCCTTGAGTATGATGGCTTCGTCTGGATGGTAGATGCCCCGTTCGTCTTCAAAGGGTGGGTAATCTATGAAAACTATGTCCGCCCTTGATTTTATATCCTGTGGAAGTTCAGACACTCCCAAGTAGTTTTGTGGGTTCATACCGCCCACCAGTATCACCTCTTTGTGTGCTCTTATGACCTCGCCAGTAGGAAGTGTGAGGTATCGCCGGTAGTCAAAGAGAGGATTAAAGAGCTTTACCATACCGGCGGGAAGGGTATTTATCTCGTCAAAGTATATGACCGCACCCGGTGTCTGAAGAGCTTTAACCAAGTCTGAATATGCCCTCTTTGTTCCCCTCTTGGGGTCAAACTCGTAGACAAAGGTTATGTCCTCCTTTTCCATCTTGGAGTTGCAGGGGATGATATACAGGGGTCTGTTGGTGAGGGCGGAGAAAACCTCTACAAGGAAGTTCTTTCCTACGCCCGCATCTCCCTCAAGTATGAGAATACCTTCAGAATACATGAGCTGTTCCTTTACGAGGGAGGCAAACCTCTCTAAGTTCCTCACAAACCAGGGGGTTTCCTCATAGGACACAAAGATCGGAAGCCTGTAGGGTTCATAAGAGAAAAGTCCGTTCAAGTGCCGTAGGTATCTCCTTACCCAGAGGGGCAAAGACCTTAAATCTTCTTGAGGCACAAGATTCGGGTATCTTTTGGGCTCTACAAGCACACCATCTTCTCTCTCAAAGGCTATTTTGGTGTAGAGCTTGTCCTGCAGGATAAGCCGGTCCTCAACCCTTATCCTCCATTTGAGCCTCCTCTTTTCTCCAGAGAACTTTGGAAAATCCTCAGATCCAAAAACTACCCTTGAGCCTTCAACCCTTATCCTGTATTTACGCACCCTGTCCTGAAGTATCTTTTCTTGAAAGACCTTAAGGAGCTGGGACTGAGCTTGCTGACTAAGCGTTCCAGGCAGTTTGTTTATAAAGTCCCTTGCTCTCTTTACCTCCTCTAGGGCTTCAAAGTCCCTTATGTCCTCGCTTTGCAAGTCTTTTGTAACTTCCTTAACCCTTTGCAGATGTTCCTGCAGGGTTTTCTGGAAGTAATTCTCAAGGGCTTCCTTGAGGGCTTTTAGCCTTTCTAATCTCTCTCCTTCTTCTATCCTTAGCCTTGACTCCACCTCTCTGAGGTCTTCCGCGCTGGCGGTGCCACCCCTTAGCTTCTCTTCTATACCCTTTACGAAGGTTTCAAAGTTTGCCTCATCCACTATACGCTGTGCCTCCACTATTAGCTCTCTGAGCCTTCTTATGGGTGCATCCATGGAAAGGAGGCTTTTGTATTCTTGGATTTCCTGAGGGTCTGCGGGCACATTGGATTTTCTGAGCTTGTTTTTTAGATTTTTCAGCTCTTCCTCCGCCCTTTTTATTATCTGGGACTGCCTGTCCTTGTCGTAGACATACTCGGTGAGGTTTGTAAGCACAGCCCTTAGGCTATAAAACCTCTTGTCCTCCTCGTCCCTGTAGGAGCAGGTGTATATGGCACCGTCTGGAGATACTCTTACCATAGAGTAGCCAAAGCCCTCAAAGGTGTGCAAAAACTCAAGGGTGGGAAGGTAGACAAGCCCCATCTTATTCTCTTCTCCATCCGCAAGGAAGAGGAAATCGCCATCTGGTGAAATGTCCATATGAGATATGTTTATGGGTGTGCTTAGGCTTTGGAGAAGCTCTTCCAGCTGTAGGTCGTAGACAAGTAGGTTGTTGCCCTCTGCGAGGATTATCCTGTCCCTTAGCGGAAGCACCGCCCTGCCGGGGGCATGGCTAAGTCTTTTGAGCAGTTTTCCTCCAAGGTCATAGAGGGCAACGCTCTTGGTGCCAGAGAGGAGAAGCCTTGTCCCACCCCAAAATCTCAAAGACCTTAGCTCACCTATCTGGGCTTCTGAGTAGGAAAAGGTGCTCTTAAAGTCAAGACCTTCTGAACCAAAACCGCCGGAGATGTCTATTACATAAACCCTCTCGCCCACAACGCCGTAGGCAAGCAGGCTACCTTGGAGGTCAAGCCCTGCGGAGGCTCTTATGCCCTCTTGGGTGGTTCTGAAGCTCTTCCAAGTCTGGGGGTTTCTGGTGTCCTCCATAAGGTAGACCACGAGGTATGGGGGTGTTATCAAAGCAAGGTATCTACCCCTAAAGAGTATGTCCGTGACCACCTGAGCAGGAGGTCTTGAAGGTAGGCGGTGGAGTTTGCCCTTCCAGTTGTAGAGCTGTAAAAGCCCGTGCCTTCTTCCTACAAGGAGCCAGTATCCGTCTTCAGAGACATCCATGGCATCTACCCAGAACTCCTCTATGCGAGCATCTGGGTCCTTTTCAAGGAAATCCTCAAGCCACAGGCTCAGCTCTCCCTTCGGAGTTGTAAGCCTTAGGACCTTCTCCTCTTCCCTTTCTTTCCTGCGAAGCAGTCTTTGAACAAAACGCATAACTTTAAAATATTAACCGTGGAAAGGTTCAAAACCTATGATTTATCTTATGTTGAAGTCCTAAGCGGTAGGGAAAACATGCAGAGGGACTGGGAAAACCTCCTCCTTGCGGAGAAAACTGGTAAGCCCGTCTTCAGGCTCTACCGATGGTGCGAGCCAACGCTGAGCATAGGCTATTCCCAAGAGGAGCCCCTTATGCCTATTTTGGTAGTTAGGAGACCCACAGGCGGCGGAGCCCTCCTTCATGGTTGGGACCTCTCCTTTTCTTATGCAGGGCTCAAAAAGGACTGGGGCGGGGGCTTTACCAAGATATACAAAAATTTCATGGGTCTTGTGCTGGAGGCTTTGAGGGGAATAGAGCCAGAACTTGATATGAGTAGATACAGGGGTGGCTATGAGGACTTCTTTTGCTACTTTTTCCCCACCCTTGGGGAGATAACTTACAGAGGGCGAAAGGTGTTGGCTTGTGCTATGAGAGTCCTAAAGGATGCCTTTTTGATACACGGAAGCCTGTTTATGGATTTTGACTACAGACAGTTTGAGGAGCTCACGGGCTTTGATGCCAGTGTTTTAAAGAAAAGGATAACAACCTTTAAGGAGCTTGGAATAGACACAAGCTATGTGCTATCTGCGATGGAGAGAGTAGCTTCTGCTGTAAAATAGAGCCATGCCAATTGCCATAACTCTTTTTAGGCTTTTCTTGCTTGTCCCAGCCCTCTACCTTCTTGAGAGGGACTATAGAAGCTATGCAGGGCTTGTGGTTATACTGGCTGGTGTTTCTGACTGGCTTGATGGCGGGCTTGCAAGGAAGAGCAATCAAGTCAGCAGGGTGGGAGAGCTTTTGGACCCTCTTGTGGACAAGATTTTTGTGCTGGGTGTGTTGTCTTACTTTCTCTATAGCCGTGAGGTCGGGCTTGTCCCCTTCCTGCTACTTTTGATAAGAGAGCTTTCTGTATCCTTCCTGAGGAGCATCTCGGTAGAAAAGGGCTACGCCATGCCAGCCTCTTACCTTGGAAAGGCAAAGGCTTTTTTTGAGTTTCTCACCCTCATAGCCCTGTGTTTTGGTTACGGTTTTGCAAACCTCTTGCTCTGGGCTTCTGTCCTGCTGGCATACCTTTCCATGTCCCACTATGTGCTTAAGTATATGACTTTTGACAAAAAACCCTTATAATACTCTGCCATGCTGAAGGAATACAACCCCTATCTTGAATACAGAGGAGAAGAGCTGTATTTAGAAGGTGTCTCTTTGAAAGCCCTTGCAGAGGAGTTTGGCACGCCCCTTTATGTCTACAGCGCAAGCTACATAAAAGACAGGATAAGGGCTTACAGAGGGGCTTTCCAAGGAGCCCTCATATGCTATGCGGTCAAGGCAAACTTCAACCCCCATATTATAGCCCTTGTCAAGGAAGAGGGTGCGGGTGCGGACATTGTGTCCGGTGGAGAGCTCTATGCGAGCCTGCTGGCAGGCGTGGAGCCCTCAAAGATAGTATACGCCGGCGTGGGCAAGACGGTAAAGGAGCTCCAATACGCCATAGGTTCGGAAATACTCATGTTTAACGTGGAGTCCCTTATGGAGCTTGATGTGCTGAACGACCTTGCGGGAAGCCTTGGCAAAAAGGCTCGGATAGCCATAAGGGTGAACCCTGACGTGGACCCCAAGACGCACCCCTACATATCCACGGGTATGAAAAAGAGCAAGTTTGGCGTGGACATAAAGACCGCAAAGAAGGAATACGAGTATGCAAGAAAGCTCAAAAACCTCCAAGTGGTAGGCATACACTGCCACATAGGCTCTCAGATACTGGACACATCTCCCTACATTGAAGCCTCTCAGAGGGTTGTGGATCTATACTATGAGCTCGTAAAGGAAGGTTTTGAGATAGAGTATTTAGACCTTGGTGGAGGTCTTGGTATAAAGTATAAGCCCGAGCAGGCAAGCCCAGAACCTGCGGACTTGGCAGAAGCCATACTGCCAGTGGTAAAGGAGGTGAGGGCAAAGCTCATCCTTGAGCCCGGCAGGTCTGTAGTGGGCAATGGGGGTATACTTTTAACGCAGGTGCAGTTTATAAAGGACAAAGGGCACAAGCACTTTGTTATCGTGGATGCTGGCATGAACGACCTTGTGAGACCCGCCATGTATGAGGCATACCATCACATTGTGCCAGTGGAGAAAAAGGAAAGACCCTACATAAAGACGGATGTGGTGGGTCCCATCTGCGAGACTGGAGACTTCCTTGCCCTTGACAGGGAACTGCAGGCGATGGAAAGGGGTGAGTATCTGGCGGTGCTGTCCGCAGGAGCTTACGGCTTTGCCATGTCCTCGCACTACAATGTAAGGACCAGAGCCTGCGAGGTGCTTGTGGAGAAGGGCTCTTACAGGGTCATAAGGGAAAGAGAGGACTACCAATACATACTTAGGCAATAAGCCTTTTTTGGTAGAAGCTCCTGCCCTCCAAAAGGGTGTAGCGGAGTATTTTGGAGAGGTTTCTTATACCCTTTAGATCTTCTGGACTGCGTATGCGACCCTCCTTTCTCCTCCTTATTATCTCTCTTGCGGTCTCCTTGCCAATGCCGGGAACCCTTATGAGGGTCTGGTAGTCGGCGGTGTTTATCTCCACGGGGAAAAGCTCTGGGTTTGCCTCCGCCCAGGCGGTCTTTGGGTCCCTGTCCAGAGGCAGGTTTCCATCTTTTAGCGCCTTTTTGAAGTCTTCAAGGCTAAAGCCATATTCTCTTATGAGAAAGTCCACCTGATAGAGCCTGTGCTCTCTGAGGGGGTTCTCCGCTGGTCTACTTTCGAAGGGCGTTGACTTTATAGGAAAAAAGGCACTAAAGTAAACCCTGCTGAGCCTAAAGCGTCTGTTTAGGTATTCCACCGCCCTTATTATCTCCTCGTCCCTCTCGTCGCCCACGCCCACCATCATCTGGGTAATCTGGCTTTTGCCCCTCTGCTCCCTTATGAGCCTGTCCACATACTCTATCTTGGGAAGCATGTCTCCTATTATGCTCTTACCCTTTGCTATGCTCCTTAGCCTCTCTTCCTTTGAGGTCTCCAGGTTTATGGAGACCCTGTCCGCCACCTTTACCGCCTCTTCTACCGTCTGAAGGGATACGCCCGGCATGAGTTTGAGGTGCACATAGCCCCCAAAGCCATGCTTTTCCCGCAGTATCTTTACCGTATCTATCATCCTTTCCATGGTGAACTCTGGACTTCCAAAGATGCCAGAGGACAAAAAGAGACCCTTTACCTTTCCAGCCCTGTATAACTCCATAAAGCCCTTGGCTATCTCCTCTGGCTTTAGAGCAAGTCTGACCGTTGCGTCCCTGTCCCTTCTGAAGGCACAGTATACGCAGTTTTTGTCGCACATGGTGGTTTGCATGAGCTTGAGGATGGGCACTTTGCCCTTGGGCGTTGAGGCAAGGAATATACAGCTTTCAAAATTGTGCTCCCCATCCCTCTCAAAGCTGGCAAGCCTAGACATGAGCCTTATTTTTTGATGGAGTTCCATACTTTATAGAATATGCATAAACTGGCTTTGTGCCAATATCCTCAGAAGGTGTTAAAATCTTACTCCCATGAGGGCACTTATCTCTGTTTACTACAAGGAAGGTCTTGAGAAACTCCTTGAGGCACTGCAGGAAAAGGGCTGGGAAATCCTATCTACTGGTGGCACTGCCAAGCACATACAAAGCCTTGGCTACAAGGTAAGGCTCATAGAGGAGATCACAGGATTTCCAGAGATACTGGAGGGCAGAGTAAAGACCTTGCATCCGGCGGTGCATGGTGGCATACTCTACAGGGATTGGGTTCAAGAGGACATAAGACAGATAAGGGAGCTCCGCATAGAGCCAATAGACCTGGTGGTGGTAAACCTCTATCCCTTTGAGGAGAAACTAAAGGAAGACCTTTCAGAGCGTGAGCTCATAGAGTTTATAGACATAGGGGGTCCTACCCTTATAAGGGCAAGCGCCAAAAACTTCTACAGGGTGGCGGTGGTGGTAGACCCAGCGGACTACGGGTGGGTAGCACAGAGGATAAAAGAGGATAGTCTGAGCCTTGAGGACAGAAAGAGGCTGGCTATGAAGGCTTTTTCTCTTACCGCCTACTATGACGCTATTATATCTCGGGCACTTTCAAAGCTTTTTGAGGTGGAAGAGACAAGCGAGCTTTTTGCACTACCCCTTAGGCTGGGAGGCAGGCTCAGATACGGAGAAAACCCCCATCAGCGAGGCTTTCTATACTTAGACCCCCTTGAGGAGCTTGGTATAGCCCGTTCAAGGGTTCTACAGGGCAAGGAAATGTCCTTTAACAACTACCTTGACAGCGACACTGCCCTTAGGCTGGTAAGTGAGTTTTCAAAGCCCGCCTGCGTGATAGTCAAGCACAACAATCCCTGCGGAGTTGCCCTTGGGGAAAGCCTCCTTTATGCCTACGAGAAAGCCTTCTCCTCAGACCCAGAGTCCGCCTTTGGTGGCATAGTAGCCTTTAACGACCGAGTGGATAAAGAGCTTGCCCAGAGGCTTGTGGAGGTTTTCCTTGAGGTGGTCATAGCGCCCGAATTCTCCGAGGAAGCCCTTGAGGTGCTCTCAAGGAAGAAAAACCTCAGGCTTGTTCAAGTTTTGGGCTTTTCACATTCCCTTGATGTAAAAAAAATAAGCGGGGGCTACCTTTTGCAGGATGAGGACAGCTCTGACTACGAAAGGCTTGAGGTGGTCTCAGAAAGAGAACCCACTCAAGAGGAGCTTGAGGACCTACTTTTTGCATGGAAGGTGTGCAAATACACCAAGTCCAACGCCATGGTTATAGCAAAGGGTGGAAAAACGCTGGCTATAGGCTCGGGCAATACCTCAAGGGTAGACAGCCTGCGTTGTGCCATCGCAAAAGCCCAAAGGTATGGCTTTGACCTAAGGAGTAGCGTGCTTGCCTCTGAGGCTTTCTTGCCCTTTAGGGACAGCGTGGACATAGCCCATTCGGTGGGTATAAGTGCCATAATCCAACCCGGTGGCTCTATAAGGGACAAGGAGGTCCTGCAGGCGGTCAACGAATACCACATGGCTATGGTCCTTACTGGCACAAGGCATTTCAGACACTAAATTTATAAACATGCAAGTCCGGGAAAGGCTCTACACCTACCAAGACCTGCTTGAGGGAAGGCTTCCAGAGGGACTCTATGAAATAGTCAAGGGCGAGGTGGTAGAAATGGCTCCAACGGGCGGATGGCATGGAGGATACGAGGCAAGCCTTGTCTACTTTCTAAAGCAAAGGGCTAAGAAAAAAGCACATGTGGTCTGCGGTGAGGTGGCTTTTCTCCTCAAGAGAGACCCCCTTACCCTGCGTGGCATTGACATAGCCTACATAAGCAAAGAAAAACTCCAAAAGCTACCAGAGGGAGCAATAGAAACCCCACCAGACCTTGTGATAGAGATACTCTCACCCTCAAACACCTACACGGAGATGGAAGAAAAAGTGCAAGAACTTCTGAATTTTGGCGTAGAAAGAGTGTTGCTTATAGACCCAAGGCTCAGGAAAGCCTTTTTACACAAGAAGGGCATAGTGGAGGTCTACTCCTTTGATGAGGAGTTTGAACTTTTGTCAGAGCTTAAAATAAAACTCTCTGAGGTGCTTGAGGAATGAGACTTCTTTACTTTTCCATCCTAAGGGAGAGGCTCAAAAGGGACGGTGAGGACATAGA
>JAXSPD010000025.1:0-27422 GCA_037926845.1 Candidatus Pampinifervens yunnanense
GCTCTTTGAGTAATTCACTGAACTCCTTTCGGTATTGCTCTACCTTCTCCTTGTTCGGTTGTTTCATGTTAATGCCTCCTTACTTTATTTTTACACAATGGATGAAACAGTCCCTCTTTGACTGTAGGGAACATGCAGTCTATGAATATGGCTACATACTTTTCTTTTAGTGGTCTTGATAGCCAGTCTTTGACTTCTGGCATTATTCTGTCAGTTAACCTTGATATGGTGCTTGCAGATAGTCTTGTGCCGTAGATGTCTTCAAGGATGTCTTGTATGTCTCTTGTAGATAAGCCTTTAGAGTATAGTAGGAATAGTTTTTCTTGGAGTTCTTTAAGCAGGACTTTTTCGCCTTTTGGGACGAGAGTGGGTTCAAACTCAGATAGTCTATCTCTTGGTATAGAGATTTTGATTTGACCTGAGGGGGTATTGATGGTTTTTTCGTATGAGCCATTTCTGGAGTTAGGGTTGTTGGAGCGTTTGTATTTTTCGTAGCCGAGGAATTCATCCAGCTCTGCCTGTAGCATTTTGCCTATGGTTTGAGCCATCAGCTCTTTGAGTAATTCACTGAACTCCTTTCGGTATTGCTCTACCTTCTCCTTGTTCGGTTGTTTCATGTTAATGCCTCCTTACTTTATTTTTACACAATGGATGAAACAATCCCGCCTTTAGAGTATAGTAGGAATAGTTTTTCTTGGAGTTCTTTAAGCAGGACTTTTTCGCCTTTTGGGACGAGAGTGGGTTCAAACTCAGATAGTCTATCTCTTGGTATAGAGATTTTGATTTGACCTGAGGGGGTATTGATGGTTTTTTCGTATGAGCCATTTCTGGAGTTAGGGTTGTTGGAGCGTTTGTATTTTTCGTAGCCGAGGAATTCATCCAGCTCTGCCTGTAGCATTTTGCCTATGGTTTGAGCCATCAGCTCTTTGAGTAATTCACTGAACTCCCTACGGTATTGCTCTACCTTCTCCTTGTTCGGTTGTTTCATGTTAATGCCTCCTTACTTTATTTTTACACAATGGATGAAACAGTCCCAAGGAGAACTTTGAGAGGTTTAAGAGAGAATACCAAGCAGAGTATCCGCAGGTAGTGAAGGACTGGGAAAGAGAGCTTGAGGAGATATTGACCTTTTACAAGTATCCTTATGAGATAAGGAGGATGTTAGCGACGACGAACTTTGTAGAGAGTATAAACAGCAAGATAAGGAAGGTGATATATGGCAAGAGGATATTTCCGACGGATGAGGCTTTACTGAAGGTATGTTATGGGGTAGCGATGGACTTAGAGGAGAAGTGGAAGAAGCCTTTGAGGGACTGGGAGAGGATATATGCCCAGCTGATAATTCTTTTTGAGGGTAGGCTATGAGGTGTGGTAGAATTTACACAAATTTTGAAACAGTCCCTGGTCTTAATTTCACACCCGACGTATTCTTGATAGAATATAATACATAAGTAAATGCGTGGATTTACTCTTCTTGAACTTCTTATTTCCGTTGTAATAGCCATGTTTATGTTAATTACCCTTTACACTGTTTTTTGGAGTCTTCTTAACTTTCAGAGTAGATGGATAGACATAAGGCAGGGATACGACACAAACAATTTTCTCCTGAACCTTCAGGAACAAATGCTCTTCTGTAGAAACTTTAGGTGGGTAAAAGACGGAGACAGTATAATTCTTGAATACAACACTACAGCTGGTTATACATCTCCTTTTGTAAGGGTAAGAGTAATTATAAATCCAGACAAGATAATCTACGCTGAAATAAAACCTCCCGAAGAAGAGGTAGTGTATAAAAAGATACTTATCGCAAGGGTAGAAAAGCTAAGTGTGGAAAAGGAGTACATAGAACTGTTGGTAAACGGAAGGAAAGTGATAATATTAATAAAGGAGGCAAGTAAGCCTCCCACGGTGTTTTAGAATTCTACCATCTTATAAAGAATTCACCAACTGGAGATTCTACTGCGTAATACCATGACCCGTTTATGTATAGCCAGATATGTGTAATTTTGTATTTCCTATCCCCCGACTGTTGTAAGGGTTTGCCCAATATCTGTTCCGGAAGTTTTACGGTCATTTCTCCTTTTGCAACAGCTATGGGCGTTCCTTTTATAAGCTTTAGGCTATCATATTTGAAATCTTTGACCTGGATGTTGAGCTGTCTATTCATTTCCTTCTGTCTCTCAAGAGATATGAGGTTTTTATACTTTGGATCAAAGTATTTGTAGATACACTCTATATCGTTTTTAATTTGACACTTGATAAAGTCTTCTGTGGATTTTTTTAGGGCTTTTTCCATATCTCCTGCCTTTGGAAGGCTATGGTTTTTGCCTATTGAGTCTGCAACCACATCAACCACTTTCATATTCCAACGGTTTTTTTCGTTATCGAAACTTTGAAAGAACACCCTAAACTGACCCTGCCCTATTGGAACAATTTTTGGAACTCCCAAATTAGCAGATAAGGGTTTGTTTATCTGTCCGTTGGTGAGTATATTACCTTCCCTATCAATGTAGGCTACCATAAGAGAAGGCAGTATATATCTATTGTCAGAGTATACAATAAGGGTTCCTTGTTTTGTTGAATATAGCGACATGATTTGTTGAGTGAATACATACTCAGGCACATCTTCCACAAATCTTTTGTTTTTCTCACCCTCTACAACAAATATGTTAGCTTTAGAGCTTATAGGAAAGCCATCTAATTTGACAGGTTCTATCTGACTTCTGTGATATAAAAAGCCATAGCCATCCTTGATTGGAAATGGGTAGTATAAGGTACCGTAATAATATTTCTTGACTTCCGCTGGGTTATAGGAGTAGACTTTATCCAGACCTTCAGGACCCTTTATCCTATATAGTTCTATATTACCACCTACTGCTGGATCGTACCAACCAGTGACTAAGTAGGGCTCTTTGTTTATATTATAGAGTTGGTAGAGGACTCTCTGCCCTCTATCCAGAAGCGTCCTCTCCTCCTTCTTGTTTATAAGATAAGCTTTAAGGAAATCCTTGTCTCCAGAAAGGCCATAGATTATGTAAAAGCCATAGTCTTGGCTATAGCCTGGGATAAACTTTTCATATATTGTTCTATCTTTGTGATGGATGAAATTTTCCTTTTCAGGAACCTTCTCCCCATAGTTTTCCAAAAGCATATAAGCGATACTATAACCTGGTAGATGCTCGTCATACCATGCTAATAATAAGTTTCCCTTTCCATCAGTCGCCATATATGCTGGGCTCAGAGTTTGCTTTGTAGTAGAGAAATACCTTGTAAGTATCTTGCCATCTTTAAGATCGTATCTTGTAAATATAACCTGCTTATCGTTAGCTTCCTTTATCCAATAAGAAATATAAAGATACTTTCCATCGTATAGGTAAGAGAGCCTGCCATATATAGCTCTTGGATGTTCCTTCACTACGTCCTCGTTTATAATAGTATCTTTGCCGTCTATCCATAAGTGTATTCTACCAGTTGGGTCATAGTAGAGAAAGGCAATTGTTTTTTCTGAGTTAAGCTCTAAAACGGGCTCATATTGAGAGTCATCAAACCTTATGGGTATTTCTATTGTTTTTATTTCCCTTTCTGACTTTATAAACTCATTCTTTTTCTGACAAGAACTATGCAGGAATAAGGTCGAAAAAATCGCAAAGAACAGCAAAAAAACCCGCATTTATCTACCCTCACTTTTATAGGTAAGGCGGGCAAAGCCCGCCAAAAGAATTATCTGATGTGTATAAGCTGATGGAGAGGTGTTATGGCAAAGCCATAAGCAGGATTAGACTCCACTTTAAAGGCTATGATACCATCGCCAGCCTCTGCAGTTATATTTGGTGCAGTGCAAGGCACTATAGCACCTGTGCCGTCAGCACACATGGCGAGAGGTCTCAGGTTGAACCACGCACCGTGAGCCCTTATAACGGGGTCAAGTGGAACAAGCCCTGGAGTCCCTTCTTCTGAGGCAGCTCTTATTTCAGCGAGACATCTAAAGTCAATGGTTCTAACAGCGGATAGCCTTTGTTCATCACGCAGGTAGTATCCCTGTATTGGGTTGCCAGGTATGAAATTGTTATTTCTTCCTTCGGTTATAGCGGTAAGCCTTATGGCAGCACCGTAGTTTACACCTACCATGTTAGTGGTTCCAGCCACGTCGCCAGCTGCACCAGATGGATTTAAAGTCGCCCTGGCTCTATTTACAGCAATTGCATAGACATAGGTATCCGCTTGGTTTGTTGGTAGAAAGGCGAAGTATCCAACATTGGGACCAGTACCACTGTATGCATGGTCTGTAGGATCACTGGCTCTTAAAGTCGCCATTATAGTATTGTGGTTTACACCTGCTTCTCTAAGTTCTCTCACATCACTGAAGGCTTGGTGATGCATTTCTATTGCCCTTTGAGAGTAGAGGAACCTGGATGTAAGGTTAAAGACTATAGCTTCTGCAGCGAGAGTTTGGCAGTTAGATGATGCTGCTTCATTTGTACTACAGTTTTCTAATGTTATTGGCTGGGTAGACGCCACGTTCTCAAGAACTGCAAAGCCCTGCATGGGTATGCCAGGGTCATAGCCACCACCTACTGTTCCTATAAGTCCACCCTCAAATATTGGTGGTTTTGGCACGGGTGAAGTTGTTGCATCCACTATAAAGGTGGTAAGGTCGTTTGTAGAGGAAGGAACGAGGAGGTTCCTTTCGGAGCAAGTAGTCATGGCTGGGGCTGGATTTGACTTGAACTGGTAGGTTATGTGCACACCAGGAGCTCCCAAAACGTTGGGAATGCTTGGTGTCGTGGTTATGTAAGATAGCACGGTTACCCAACCATTACCCGATTTGACCGCGGGTATCATGACTGCAGAAGCCTGTGCCTGCTGGCTGGCACCAAAGAGTGCCATGGCTGTTAGTGCTGAGGCTGCAATTGCCTTCTTCTTCATGGTTCTACCCTCCTTAAAGGTTTTAGTTGCTTACAAGTATAGCAGAAAATTTTTGGCTTGTCAAGGGTTTTTTCTTTCCCCCTGACTTCCTACAAGTTAGTGTAAGGCTGTGGGTTCTCGGTTCATCCTTTAAAATTTTCTTATGCCTTTGCTCTTGTTTTTGTTTTTGCTCTTTTCCTGCGGTGGTGGAGAAAACAAGGGTTTGAGCCTTCAGCTTAGGTTTTCTTCCTCCGAGCCCTACTATACGGGCGTGTGGCTGAGGGTTTCTGGAAGGGATTTTGAGCCGGTTTTTGTGCAGAGGTCTGGTGTCTTCTACCCAGGGGACAGGGTGGTCTTTGAGCTTGAGGTTCCTCCAGGCAAGGAAAGGCACATAGAGGCGGTCATACTTGACCCAGAGGGAAAGCCTGCCTTTTATGGAAGGAGCACCCTTGACCTGCCGGCGGGTGTGGTGGTTATGGATATGAGGGAAAGCTTTTTGAGGGTGGACCTAAGGGAGCCTTTTCTGGATGGGTCTGTGCCGGTGGAGGGTGTGGTTTTTGACCTTTTTTCTGAGGACCTATATAGCCTGAACTATTCCTCCTCTGGGGATCTCTTTTGGGTGGGTTCTTACTTGTCCTTTGTCCAAGAGGGTGGCAGGGTTTTTCATTACCTTGAGGGTCCGGGCATCTATGGGTTTGATTACTTAAGGCTCTACAGCTTTTCCTTGCCCCTCCCTCAGGGAGAGGAGAAGCTTGAGCTTTATGGTTCTTATGTGGGTGAGATAAGTAAGGGAAACACCCGCATAGACGTCCCATCCGATCGCCTGCTTTCTGGTGGCAGACCTCTTCTGGTGGGTATGGGCAAAAGGCTTTATTTTTACCTTGATGGTTCTTTTAAGCCTGCCTGCGAGCTTTTTGAGTGCAAGCCTCTAAGGCTTTCCATCTCGGCTCCAGAGCTAAGGAGCTACGGGGTCTTCCTCAAACCCTATGGGCTTGAGCTTTTGGCACAGGAGGGGGAACGTTTTGTGAGCCTGCGGGGACTGGGCTATTGGCTGAGGCTGGAGGGCAGTGTAAAGACGCCCTGCAGGATGGACTACAGCCTTTGGGTAAGCCTTGGGGAGGCCTTCTCCGGAGAGGCAAAGGTGGAGGTAAAAACAAGAAGGGTAAAAATTTTGGGAACTTACCCCAGCGCCCTCATAAGGATATACTCAGAAAACCTAAGGATGGAGGGGAGCTGTGAAAGCTCTGCAAGGGATGGGCTTCTTATTCCCTACGGAGTGGAGGAGGACCTGTGGGTGGAAGCCAGATACCCAGAGGGTCTGGCGGTGGGTGCCTTGCTCAAAAGGGACCAAGAGGTCCTTAGCCTGCCAGCGGTGGACCTCAAGGTTGATATGAGGCTTCTGGGAAGTGAGCTACTGGTAGCTTTTGAAAGGCTGGGCTTTTGGGGATGGTGTTCCCTGGAGCTGTGGGAGGGACAAAAAAGGCTATACATTGACCGCATACCACCATGGAGGAGCTATGTAAGGCTGAGAAACCCCGGCTACTTTGATAAAGCCCCAGAATACAAGCTCAGGTGTGAGTGGGATGAGGGTTATGTGGAGAGGAGCTCAGTCAAGGCTCCTGAAGTTTTTTGATTTTTTGAGAAATTCTTTGACCTTTTCCTCATCACCCCTGAGAAGGAATATGTCCCCTTCGTAGGGACCATGGATGGTGATATCATGGAGCTTAAGGTCCTCTGAGAGTCTTTTGAGGCTCACATCCTTCGCCAATTTTACGGGAACTCCTGCGGAGAAGGTGTTGTATTCTTGTCCCCTTATGGGTTGATAAAGATACAAGACCAAGATCGCAAAAAGTAAAAAGGCTTCCAAGAGGGCAACCCCTAGGAGCCTTCTCCTTTTACTTCTTTCTAGCTTTAGGACAACCCTTAGGTCCATGCCCTCTGGAGGCTTTAGCGAACCGTAGTATTCCTCAAAGGCTTTCTTTATGGTCATTCTTTAACTCCTCTATGGTCCTAAGGAGTTTTTTCTTTGCGTTGAATACCCTTGTCTTTACCGTATTGAGGGGCACGCCCAAAACTTTGGCTATCTCCTCATAGGGCATGTCCTCGTAATAGGCAAGGTGCAGAACCTCTCTGTGTATGGGAGGCAGTCTGTCCAGAGCCTTGACTACCAGCTCTACCTCCATAGGTTCTACCTCTTCCTCTACCACCGCATCCTCCTCTCTTATTTCAAACATAAAGGGATGTCTTTTGTTCTTTCTTAACATGTTCCTTATCACATTCCTGCATACACCAAATATCCATGTGCTTGCTCGTGAGTCGCCCCTGTAGTTCCTTGCGGACCTCCATATCTGATAGAAGGTCTCTGCCACCGCCTCCTCTGCATCCTCATAGTTCTGAAGTATGCCGTAGGCATAGGAAAAGAGCCTGGAGTTATACAGGAGTATAAGGGTTCTTAGTGCTTGCTGGTCTCCTTTTGCCACTTTGAATATGAGGTCCTCTTCTCTCATAGAGGAGATTTTAACGCCTTTCTTCTAAGGTTAGTGTATAAAGAGAGCGACCAGGTTTACAGGTCAAATACCGTGTAGTATTTCTTCTTTCCACCCCTTTCAAACCAGCAGTATCTTAGTTCCCCGCTTGGATAGGCGTAGCACTGCCCTCTGTAGGGAAGGTCGATGACCTCACCCTCTGAGTTTTTTATCTTACTGCCGTCCCCCTCTATCTCCACCACCTTCCCCCGCTTCATGGATTGGTTTAGGCTCTTCATAAGAAAGGACTTGAGGGCTTCCTCATCTCCAAAGAAGGTGCGGTTTATGGCGGGTATTACAAGTGTAAGGGTGAGGGCGGATATGGCAAGCACTATTATTAGTTCCAAAAGGCTAAAACCCTTGCGTCCCATCGGTAGATAATTATAAGCTATAGATTTTGTGTATGCTTTCCTTTCGCTTGACAAAAACCAGAAGTTTGATTATATTTATCTACATGATAAACAAGGGAGGTTAAAACATGAACACCGTCAACACATCTTACACTTTTTTTGTAAGCGATGACCTGAGGGCATGGCTTCAAACCAACTTCTCTGAGGTTTACTACCAAGCCCTACAGCTTGCCAGGTATGCCAGGGCAGAGAGATACGGAGAAGATAACCCACTTCCTGATGGGACAGCCCTCACCTTTACAGACCCAGTAAAAGCCTTCCAGTTCCAACAGCTTCTTGAGAGGGCAAACATGGTATATCTTCAAAGCCTTTCCAAGAATCCTCCAAAAGTGCCAGCCCCTCCTACCAACAGTGCTGGCTACTTCTACATAACCGACGACCTAAGGTTCTGGGCGAAGGAAAACCTCCCAGACCTATACAGACAGGCGGAAGAGCTTGTAAAGCAGGACAAAGCAAGCGTGCAGAGGTATGGAGATGGCATGCCCATATCTAAGGGGCTTCTTATATCCTTCAATGATGCGGATAGAGCAAGACAGTTTGAGGATCTTGTTAAAAGGGCTCTACTCTCGATGAACTGGGGTAGCAATCTTACGTCTCTATCTGCTTAATCCTTGTATACCCTAAGGACTTCCTCCACTGTGCTTATGCCCCTTCTTGCCTTTTCTAACCCATCCACTAGGAGGGGCCTCATACCTTCCTTTATGGCCTGTTCCCTTATGCGGACCGCGTCCGCCCGTTTTACGATTAGGTCCCTTATGCTGTCAGATACCTCCAGCACTTCACCCACCACGGTCCTTCCAGAATATCCCGTGCGGTTGCATTCTTCACAACCTGCTCCTCTGTATAGGACCTCTGGCGGGTCTAGTCCGTTTCTTTCAAAGAGGGCAAGCTCTGCGGAGTTGGGCTTGTGTTCCTCCTTACAGTGGGGGCATATTTTCCTTACAAGCCTTTGGGAAAGGACACCTATAACGGAGGAAGCTATTAGAAATTCTTCTATTTCCATATCCATGAGCCTTGCAAAGGCACCCGCAGCGTCGTTGGTATGAAGGGTTGCCAGAACAAGGTGACCCGTAAGGGACGCCTGAATACCTATCTCTGCGGTTTCCTTATCCCTTATTTCTCCTATCATTATGATGTCCGGGTCCTGTCTTAGGATACTTCTGAGGGCTGTGGCGAAGGTAAGACCCACCTTTGGGTTTACCTGCACCTGCACAAGCCCGCGGAGGTTGTATTCTACTGGGTCTTCTACCGTTATTATCTTCTTGTCCCCCGTGTTTATCTCCTTTATGCCCGCATAAAGTGTAGTGGTTTTACCAGAACCTGTGGGACCTGTCACTAGCACCATACCGTAGGGTTTTCTTATAAACCTTCTTATCTTCTTTGTGTCTTCTACAGAAAAGCCCAGGTTATCAAGGTTGAGGGAAACTTCTCCCCTTGTTAGTATTCTCATTACCACACCCTCACCATGGACGGATGGCAGTGTGGAAACCCTTATGTCGTAGTCCTGCCCCGCATGGGAAAAGGAGAACTTACCATCCTGAGGAAGCCTCTTCTCTGCTATGTTGAGCCTTGCCATTATCTTTATGCGTGAAACTATGGGTGGTGCGGCGTATTTGGGAAGTTTCCTTATGGTGTGAAGCACGCCGTCTATTCTATAGCGAACTTCTAAATCCTCCGCAAACTGCTCTATGTGGATATCTGTAGCCTTTCTCCTTATGGCTTCTATAAGGGTATCGTTAACGAACTTGACTATGGGAGCTTCGGAAGCCATGTTCTCGAGCGTCTTTTCATCCAAAAAGTCAGACTCTATAAGGTCCTTCTCAGCTTCGAGGGTTAGCATAGGGTCCTTGAGGAGCTCCTCTATCCTTTCTGGGGTTGCAATTTCATACTCTACCCTTTTGCCGTAGACCCTCTCCAAAAGCTCCGTAAGGTAGAGGTCCTCCTCCGCAAGGGCAATCCTTATATAATCTTGGCCCTCCTCAAGGAGGGCAACCCTGTTCCTACGAAGAAAGTTGTAGGACAAACCGCTCATTTTCTTATAAACCTTCTAAGAAATGCAAGAACCGGCAGTAAGGAAAGCCATGCCATATTAACCCCGCCGGTGGAGCATCCACCGCCACCACCAGAGCCTACTGAAGGCACTGGTTGGGATACGGGCGGAGGTGGCGTGTCTATTCTTGCAGAAAGTGGCACGGTTACCACCTGAGCCTGCGTGTCTATTATGACCGCACCGTTCATGTTGCTACCCGATATAAGAGGTGGGGTAAATTCTACCACCGCACTGCAAACCTCACCAGGTCTTAGGCGGTAAGCTCTTGTGGATGTGGCGTTCTGTCCCGGCGAGCAAAAGCCGTTGGCTGTTGCGGTGTAATTCTGATTGCAGGTGCAGTTAATGGAACTTAAACTCAACCCATTCCCCGCAGTAGAAACATTAAACTCAAGGTCTGAACCGCTGGTGTTTCTTATCACAAGGGTTTGGGCATAGGTGTTTAGCCTTCTTACCGCTCCAAGGTCTATGTAGGTGGGGTTTACATATATATAGTTGCCCGTCAGTGAGCCAGCCACACCCAAAAAGGACCTTCTAACTGGTTCAGCACCAATTACGGGTATTATAACACTGCCGGGAAATACACCGGGTGTTTGAGGTGCAAACTTGACTATGGCGGTGCAGTCAACAGGTGTGTTTTCTATGCAGGTGTTAGGGCAGGAATAGCTTACAAGACTAAAGTATGTCCCTGTTACAGAGGGCTGACCTATTTGAAAGGTTGTGGTTCCTGTGGTTGTGTTAGGGTCATTTGGGCAGGTAAAGGTTACCCTAACCGCTTCTTGTGTTTCAGAGCCTACGGGGGCGTAGATGTAGCTACCCAGTTGAGACCTTCCATTAACATATATGGTCGCATTGGAAGGTCCTCCACCAGGTCCACCATTGAGGTCATTGACCCTTATGTAGCCATAGAAGAGCTCCTTCTCTGGACCTCCTATGCCACCCTGGGGTGAGAAGGAGACGGTGAACTGGCAGAAGTTTTTAGAGCAGTCATCGTTGTCGGTGGCATACTGTAGCGTGGCGGAGTTGCATGTGCTTGCAGTAATTCCAAAGGAAGAGTAATCGGGGCTATCCGGTGAGAGTATAAGGGCAGGGCTTGAAAGCCTAAGCGGGTCACCGCTGGCGTTGCATATGCGTATTGTCATATTTCTCTGCTCATAGTAGGCGGTGGCAGGGAAATCAAAACCAAAACCTATCTCAAGCGGAGGAGGTTCCACCTTCACCACCCTAAGGGCAGTTCCACTTCCCTTTAACTGAACTGTGCTACTCTTTTGAGTATTACAAACAGAGCCATCTCCATCGTCATCATATACTATGTTTAGTGCTCCCGAGTAGTTCTGTTTAAACCTTGGAGCAAAACGCACCTTAAAACGGCAGTCCTGCGCGTAGTTCAAACTGCTTCCATTGCAGTTGCTGCTGATAATCTGAAAATCTGGAGCACCGGAAGATATACCCACGGAGCATATTCTAAGCACTGCATCCCCAACGTTAGTTATAGCGAACTCTGTTTCACTTTGCGAGTCAATGGTGACTGTCCTAAAATCGTATGGACTTGATGGGAAGACCCTTATCTGGGGTGCGGAGAAGGCAAAGAGGTTAAGAGCCAAAAGTAAAGTTCCTGAGGTATACACCTTTCTCATCTTTTCCCTCCTTTTTATGGACATTGGTCTAAGGCGTAAAAGCTCAGCCTTAGGTTAAACCTAATAGTTTGCGTCTTACCGCTGTATATTTCCCTTCCATTCATCTCTATTATGGCATTATAGTCGCAGTTGTCTAGTTGTGTAAGGCAATAGTTCACTAGCGTATTCATCTTCCAATTTGCAGGCACAAGAACCATGTTCCTATAGGAAGCGCTCCCGCCTGGTGGTATAGTTAGGCCCACAAAACCGCTATAGCCGTTAGCAAAGAGGGTCCTGCAGTCCGCATACCTTTCACAGTTGTTGTTAGCGGTTGCGGAAAAGAAGAGGACCCTATAGCTGTCTATGTATACCGGCGACGGGTTTTGAGTCGCTGGCTGTCCGCTGGAATTTTTAATAACCTCGCTATTTAATGTAAGGCTGTCTAAGATTTCATCTAGAAATTTTGGCTTATCGTTTTGTAAGCAGTATGTCCCCCTTGGTTTGTAATCATAATCGCCAGTTGTGACTATCACAGAGCCGTAGACACCCCCTATACTAGAACCGCCACCTCCTCCACATCCTGCAAGTATTAATGCCACAAACCCGAATGCAGAAAGAAACCTCTTCATGTTCCCCTCCTTTGCTTAGCTTAGGATAATATCATACATCATCATCTTCCTTCTTGCAAGAGCTCCATAAGCTGCTTGGGGGGCTTTTGAACGCCTGTCTCTGTCTGTGCCGGCGGTCTTTGGGGGCTTGTAGTTTTTTCCCAGCTTGTTTTTAGTCTTCTTATACCTTCTGAATCCCTCACTATCACAAAGCCTCTACCTACGCCCAAGATCCTTACACCCATAAATTCATCACCACTCCCGACCTTTTTCAGCTTCCCTTCCTCTCTCACTATTATATAGCTCTGACCACCGTATACTATGTATCCTACTATAGGGACTTTGTCTATCTGGGGTTTTTCCCTAACCTGAGTGATGGGCGGATATTTCCTATCTGGTGCGAAGGGATAATTTTTGATTATAGTCTCTGTAGAGGCATAACTCAAGGAGGCAGTAAGTAGCCAGAGGACAAAATTAAACATCCTGTTATTATAAACCATCTTGAAGTCTCAGCAAAATTATAAAATAGCCTATTTCTCCTTTTTCATTTCTCCTTTTTCAAACATGCGGTTATGAGCCTCCCAGCCCTTCAGAAAAGCTATATACCGGAAGATATGCTAAACACTGCCAACATCATCGAGAAAACGAGAAATCCTATTACTATACCCATAATAACTACAACACTTGGTTCAAGTAAGCTTATGAATTTTTTAGTTTTATCTTTAAAGTCTTCACTGAATTGTGTATAAATTCTATAAAACGAACTGTGTAGTTCACCAGTTTGCTCACCCACAGCCACAAGCTCTATAAGAACTGAAGGGAATATCCGATATTTATTCAATGCATAACTCATACTTGAGCCCTTTATTACTTCCTTTTTAACCTCATCAAGTTTTTCTCTTATTATTTGGAACGCAACAGTTCCTATAGATATATCAAGAGCTTGGTTCAATGGAATGTTGCTTTTTAGAAGAAAGTGCATACTTTGTGAAAACTTTGTTAACTCCAATTGCAAAACAATGGAACCTATAAGTGGAAGCTTCAATATTAACGACTCTACCATGCGTGCATTTCTCCTTTTTAGAAAATTTAATAAAAGTATAGAAGATATAGCCATCAGTATAAGAGCTACAACCATATAGCTGAATATGTCAGATATAAAAAAGGCTACTCTAGTTATTAAGGGTAGCTTTATATCTGTACTTTGTATAACAATTTTAAACTTCGGAATAACATACAAACTGATTAAGAGGAAGGATAATATGCTAACAATAAAGAGAAAGGATGGATAAATTAGAGCGCTTAGTATATGCTTCCTCAGTTCATTTCTCTCTATTATTGCATTCAATAGCAGCTCGAGTATTTCTTCAAGACTTCCACTCTCTTCTCCAGATTTTATCATTTCTATATAGCTTTTGGGGAAGACTCCGGTGTTTTTAAGTGCATTACTCAAGGAACTGCCTTCTCTTATAGAATTAAGGACATTTTCTAGTTGTTTATTGTATTTTTTTTCAGATTTGTATATAAACAAAATTGCCCTGTCTGCTGTTAAACCTGATTTTAGAAGTTGGTATAGTTGCCTAGTAAATTTCTCAAGGAACTTATAATCCGCTACAGTTTCTTGGGCTGATATTTCATCCAATTTCAGAACTGTCATACCTTGGTTTTTAAGCTTATTTACAGCATCCCATTTGCTCTCACCTTCTATCAAACCTTCTATTATCTGACCCTCGTAAAAGGCTTTATACTTGAATTCCATATTACTTAATTCCCCCCTTAAGAGTGTATTCATATAGGTTATCTGACTGCTTGTTAACTTTAAGCTCCACTTGTTTAAGGTTTTGTTTTATGCTAGCCTCAAGCTCTTGCTCATTTTGTGCGTATCCTTTTATATTGAATTCACCTCTTTGATAAGAGAACTCTGTTATCCATGAACTTTTAGGTAAAGCTATTGATATGAAAGATAGTAATTCCAGTGGATCTGAGCCTAGACTTATCCTATCTAACACAGATTTTCTTATAGAAATACCTTCATTTAGCTTTGTATATTCCGGCATATATTTCTCCAATTCCTTTATTTTACGATTGATTGAAATTGTCTTGTATTTCCAATATGCAATATTCCCCACAGCCAGCAACAGGAAGAATAGGGTTATTATTGAAAGAAAGCCTACATATAGCCTGGTTTTTTTATCCAAAAAAAGTCTCCTATCAAGGAAACTTATTTCCGGCTTATATCTCTGTTCTAGAGCCTCTAAAAGAAGCTTAGGTATATCTATTTCCAATTCCTTTTTGTCTTTGTTATGACTTATAAACCAGTTAACAAGTTTCCCCTCTCTAAATTCAACTAATTCACTACAATCATCCCATTTTATAGTAAATAGGTTTTCTTCTGTCACTATAGGATATATATATACTGAAGGCACTATTAATTTTATGCTTTTCAACTCTTTTAGAGCATCTATTAATTCCTTCTTCACGGCTATTACCATCAGGTCTATGTATTTATCTCCAATATCTATGACCTGATGTATAAATTCTAACGACTCCTCATTATATGGAAATATATCTTCGATATTAAGATAAATTGCTTCCCTCAGATTAGTTTCTGACTCTCTAGGTAGCTTCCATTTTCTTACAAATAATGAGTCCCTACATATAGCAAGTGCAGAGTAAATACGACTATATGGTGAGGCTCGAAATTCTTCGATACTAGAAAAGAAAAATCTCTCTCCTGTGTTTATTAATACCTCTAATCCTTTACTGCTAAAGCATATACCAGCTTTCTTTCGCATATGCGGTATAATATTATAAATCTTTTGCCATGTTTACGCTTCTCCTTAGTGTAATAAAAAGAGAGTTGAAGGTTAGCTTTGCTGGCTCATATCTAGGATTATTATGGACACTATTTACTCCCCTGCTACAGACAATAATCTTCTACTACATATTTGAACATATCCTAAAATCAAGATTTCCTCCGGATATTACTGCTAATATGCCGTATAGTGCATATTTGATAGTTGGTTTAGCCTTCTGGACAGGCTTTGTTCAAGGTATAAACAGAGGAGCAAATGCTATAGTGGATAACAGACATCTTGTAAAAAAACTTCCTATACCAGCCTACATATATGTCTTATCCTCTTGCACTGTTGGTTTTATATACACTCCTGTAGTTCTCCTCTATATAATACCAATTCTCAAAATAAGCGGTATAAAGGTAATAATCAGTGTACTACCTATGTTGGTGCTTTGGTATTTATTCTGTGTTGGTATTTCTTTGATACTTGCCTCTTTGAGTGTGTACATAAGGGACCTACCTCATCTTATTGGGCCTTTACTAAGCTTTATATTCTATACTGTGCCTATAGTATATCCATACTCTCTTATTCCGGATAGTATAAAGCCCTTTATAACTTTAAATCCAGTATTTCATATGATAAAAGCCGTATATCTTCTATCTTCGGGGGAATTTGATATTAGAATCTTGATAGTCTGTCTGCTAATATCCCTATCCTCTGTCATGATGGGTATTTATGTCTATAAGAAACTAGAAACGGGCTTCTCCGATGTGTTGTAGTCTAGGCTTAGTTAAAAATGCTATAATATTGAACCTATGGAAGAAACCAGGAATAAAATGCGCAGGGCGATGACTCAATTACTTCTTGAAGACTGCTCCATAAGAGAAGAGAAAAAAATTGAAGGGCAGGGTTTAATACTGAGGATTAGAGATAGACTAATTCAACTAGGTCTAAAACATAAAAACATTCTTAAAAGGCATGGCTGGTTAGAAAAACTTTCAAAGAAAATTTACTTATCAATTTTGAAACTTTCCAAATGAAGCGAATTATACTGGTTGATAATCATGTGCCCTTTGTTAGCGGTGGTGCAGAGTATCACATACAAAACTTGAAAGGTGCACTTATGAATCATGGTTATGAAGTGGATGTGGTAAGAATACCATTTAAATGGTATCCACCGGAGAACATACTAAAACATATGTTGCTAAATAGATTGTTTGATTTGACTGAATCAGATGGTAAACCAGTAGACCAGGTTATAACCTTTCGATTTCCAAGTTTTTATGTAAAGCATCCTAACAAGGTTGTATGGCTTATGTCAACTTACAAAAGTGCTTATGAATTCTGGAACACACCCTACTGCGATATACCCCCTACCTTAGAAGGTAAAGCTTTGAGAAAGACTATACATAGATGTGATAGTTTATTTGTAGGCGAGTCTAAAAAAGTCTTGGCCAATTCTAAGCATGTTTCTAGTTGGTTCGAGGCACATACTGGACTTAAGAGCATTCCATTATACCATCCTCCACCTGACAAAGAAAAACTCAGATGTGAGTCTTATGAGAACTTTATATTTTTCCCTAGCAGACTTACGCCTTATAAGAGACATGAACTGGCAATAAGAGCAATGAAGTATGTTAAGCAAGATTTAAAACTTGTTCTAACCGGTGCTGAAGACAATGCAGACCTCAAAGCGCACCTCATAAGTATAGCACAAAAGCTTAATGTGGATAATAGGATTGCGTTCTTAGGAAAAGTGGGAAGGGAGAAGGTTATAGAGCTGTATTCAAGGTGTATGGCGGTGCTTTTCCCTACCTTTATGGAGGATTATGGTTATGTCACTCTAGAAGGTATGCTATCTCAAAAGGCTGTAATTACTTGTGTAGACTCGGGTGGTCCTACAGAATTTGTGGTGGATAAAGCAACTGGCTTTATTTGTGAGCCAAGCCCAGAGAGTATCGCAGAGGCTATAAATATGCTTCACTCTGATAAAGCTAGGGCTATAAGGATGGGTAAGGAAGGTTATGATAGAGTGCTGTCCCTTGATATAAGCTGGGAAAATGTGGTAAATAATCTTTTACTATGAAAATAGCGTGGTTTAGTCCACTACCACCTCAACATAGTGGCATAAGTGAATATTCTGTGTCAATAGTTAAAAAGTTAATAAACTATACTCATGTTGACCTATGGACAGAAGGTGATGCGGATATAGCTTTATTACCTACAAGTAGTGTCTTTAGATACGATCGCATGGATATGGAGGTTGTATTGCAAAAGCTACAAGAATACGATACAGTTATATACAATATGGGAAACAATTATGTATTTCACAAGCATATGTATGATGTGCTTAGGAAATTCCCGGGTGTAGTAATTTTGCATGATTATGTTATGCATCACTTCTTTGTGGGTTATTTTATGGAGTTTAAAAACAACATTGATTCATACTTTGGCATGATAAGAAGTTATTACGGACCTCAAGCAGAGAAAATTGTAAAAGAAGCTCTAATAAAAGGTGAAGCCATTCATGAAAGTGATAGGGTCATAAACTATCCCCTATGCGAGCCCATTATACTAAGAGCTACTGCTATTATAACTCACACTCGGTTTGTCTATGAAAAGATAAGGGATTTAACTCTCTGCCCTATTATGGTTGTAAGACATCCACCCTTGAATATGGATATTGCAGAAGATGATTTTCAATTTGAAGAAGGAAAGCTGTATATCTTTATAGGGGGTGAGATAACACCTAATAAGATGGTGGATAAGGTAGTAGAGGCCTTTTCAGACTACAGGGATTTACCGAAGTTAAGGCATAAGATAAAGGTGCTTATAGTTGGAGATGACAAGACGGGGAAAATTAAAAGGTTAATAGAAGCAAAAGGGCTAAATGATATATTTTTAATACTAGGGAGGAAGCAACAGGAAGCTGTATTCAACTACTATATAAAGAATTCACATATATGTATAAATCTTAGATATCCCACCATGGGAGAGTCTTCGGGTGTTTTACAAAGATGTATGCAGTTCGGTAAACCTACCATAGTCACCAAAATAGGTTTCTATGAAGAACTACCAAACGATATAGTTATAAAAATACCTTATGGACAGGAAAAAAACATACCACATATAATAAAAGACTATATAGAGAATTCATCAAAATATTTTGATATTGGAAAAAGGGCCAAAGAATATGTGGAAATGGAACATTCTCTGGAGAAATACATATTGAGTTTGATGCAAATCATTGATATGAGCAAGCTACACAATTATTATCAAAGTCTATTCATGATGTGTCTTGATGAGATTAAAGGCATCATTGGGTGTCCAAAATATGAATATGAAAAACGTCTTGTAGATGATGTGGTTGATTTTTTATTCCATGTTAAGCCAAAGGATGAATAATATACTTATAGTATCTGGTCCAAACCCTTTTACTTGGAGTGGTGGAATAGAGACATATATATTAAACTTGTCCGACACTCTAAAGTCTGAAGGCTTTAAAGTTGAAATTGGATACTTTGAAAAATATGGTCTTCAAATAGATGAGTTAGAAAACTACTATAGATATGCTCAACTTATTCAAGAAAAAGCTAAGAAATACGATTTACTAATAAGCAATTCCATATATGGAGCATTTCTTAGTAAAGAGTTCCCTAATTTACTAGTCATATCCCATGGTGTCTTCCGTCAGCTAGGCATAAACTGCCGTGGCAAAGTAGAAGAGTCTAATTATCTAGAGTTTTACCATAAGTATGGTATACTAGAAAACCTGTCCTATTCAGGGAGAAATATAGTTGCGGTGAGTTCAAGTGTAGCAAATGAAGTTCGTAGATACTACAAACCAGAAAGAGTCTTCACAATCAGAAATTGTGTTGATACGGATCTTTTCTCGCCAATAATTACTAATAAACATGGGAAAGTTCTTACTGGGTTGTATATAGGTAGGGCTGATACTACAAAAGGATACGATATATTTTCAGAGGTTTTCAGATTAACTAGGGGATATGTTCATTGGATACAATGTATATCTACCGGAGGACTTGGAAATTGTGAGTTGATACTTGAAGCGGAGACATACTCCAACGTGCCAAATATTCAAATGCCCGACCTATATAACAGGGTTGATTTTGTGCTTTTTCCTTCTAGATATGAAGGCTTTGGACTTGTATCCATAGAAGCCCTATCTTGTGGAAAGCCCGTTATAGCCTTTGAAACTGGTATTTTTAAAGCCTTGGCGAGATTTTTGCCCTTTCTAAGCCTTGGTTCACCACAGCAGGACAAGGAAAGGGCTATACTAAGGATAATAGGTATAATAAATATACTGAAAGACGAATTACTACGAAAGCACGTTAGAAATTATGGCCGATTGCTCACGCTTAGGTTGTTTAATAAGGAACTTTGGAAGATGAGATGGTTAAGGTTATTGGAAAACCTGATATAGACCTTGAAAAGGTTAAAAGGGTGTTAATCCTAGCTCCTCACCCAGATGATGAGCTTTTGGGTTGTGGTGGTTCTATATGCGCCCTGGTTGATGCAGGTAAGGATGTTCATGTTATTTTTCTGTCAGATGGAGGTAAGAGTGGAAAGCCCTATTTGAGAAGGGATGAAGCCAGTCGAGTAAGAGAAAAGCTTGGTTATAATCATATAGAGTTCTGGGATTTCCCAGATGGGAATTTGAAGCTTTATAGGAAGGAAATAAAGGAAAAAATAAGAAATTACGCATTGAAGGAAAGTGTTGATTTGATATTATCAACTGCTCCTTACGATTTCCATGAAGACCACCGTATTCTTGGAGTTATATGCTTAGAATTACATCTAGAGATTTATCCTAAGAGGTTCGCCTTTTACTCTGTATACAATAACATATTAGGTAATTTGAACCTTGATATTTCAGAGTATATGAATAAACTTAAAGATTGTTTATCTGTATATGAACATAGTTTAGCCGAATTGGACGGTGCTGAGGAGAAATTTTTTGCAGTAAGATTGTTTAATGCATCGGTATTAAGATTGAATGGAAAGTATTGTGAAAGCTTTCTTTTGCTAGAGGAAGGATGGAACATACAGGAATTTTTGAGCTATTTATTGGGTGATTACTTCATTAATAAATGTGAATTCTTTGCTTATAATGAAGTTAAGCATGTTCAGCACATTATAGGCTACGCCAAGTATCTTGAAGATGAGCTAAAGAAAAAGGGTAAAGAAATAGAGACTATGAGGTGTGAAATCGATAGACTAGAGGCTATTTTAAAAGAGAAAGAAAATCTAGAAAGAGAACTTAATGATATAAAAACTTCTAAGTTCTATAAAATAGCCATAAAATATTACAAGATAAGAGATCTTTTAATGCAGGAAGGAAGTTTATTCAGAAAGCTTTATAATACATTCATGAAGAAGTGAGGGTTATATGAACATAAGAGAGTGCACTATAGATGACAAAGTTAAAGTAATGCAGTTATTTAGTGAGGTGTTTAACCAACATATGCTTCCAGAAACATGGGAGTGGAAATATATTAAGCATGGGTATGGAATTTTTGCAGTAGTTGCGGAGGAGAAGGGTCATATAGTTGGACATTATGGATCTATGCCTAGACGCATCAGATTTAAGGGCGTAGATGAATTGTCTGCTGTTGTTTCAGATGTTATGGTCCACCCAATTATGAGGGGGGCATTTACTAAAAGAGGTCTTTTTTATAGGCTATTTAACTATTATGTTCAGAAATACTGCCCTCAAAGCGAAGAAAGAAAGATAAAAATACCCTATGGTTTTCCTACAGAAAGAGCCAAGAATATCGGTATTAGACTTGGGCTGTATCAGGAAGTTGAGGAAGCTGTTGACTTTTTATTTGTTTCTAAACAAAAGTTTTTTGACATACCCTATTCAATAAAACCTTGTGGTTTAAGTAAGCCAGTTGTTGAAAATCTATGGCAAACTATGAAAAGTGAAAATGAAAACATAATAGTTAACTATAGAGACTACGCAACTCTCTCGTGGAGGTATTCCCAGCCAAATGCTACCTTTTCCTTTTTTTGCGTTTATAGATTTATGCGTCCTGTTTCCATTTTGGTAGTTAGAGAAGACTCCAATCCAAAGAAGGTATACGATTATGTAGGCTCACTTAAATATCTAGGTAGGTCGCTTAATTTATTGTCCAAGCTTTATAAAAATGTCTTGAAGGTGAGGTTACCCCCTTGGTTGATTGGGAAAATAAAGGAAGTGAGTATACTAGAATATACAGATAAGGTCGCATTAGTAGCAAATGCTCTTACTGGGCCATATGCGGAAGAACTTAGAGGGCAGTTTTTTTACACTTACGGTGATGAGGATGTATAAGATTTTACAGCTTGGAAAGCACTATCCACCTTTCATAGGTGGCACAGAGAGGTTTATAAAGGAATTAACTGATGCGTTAAATAGAAAGGGTGTTAGATGCGATGTGTTATGCGCAAACGACAAGGCAATCTATGAAGAACTTGACCTCGGTAGCTACAGGGTTATTAAAGTACCCAATTACTTCCGTATGGCTTCTACAAGTATGGCACCTGCTATGATAGCTAAGCTCAGGGAAATACAAAGGGACTATGACATAATACATGTGCATATGCCCGACCCTATGGCGAACCTTGCCCTTTTTTTATCTGGAACAAGAGCTAAAGTGATTATGCAGTGGCATATGGACATATACAGGTATAGAAAATTAATGTTTATTTATAGCCCTTTACTAAAGTGGATATTCTCTAGAGCGGACCATGTGGTCGTATCATCGCACGCTCTAAAAGAAAAATCAGAATTTTCTAGATATATGAAAGGTAAAGTTAGTGTTATACCCCTAGGAATTAGTTTAAAAGACTTCTGGCGAACTGAAGAAGATCCAGCCTTCAAGAACTATTTAGAGAACCTATCTATGGGTAGGAAAATAGTGCTATCTGTGGGAAGGTTAGTTTACTATAAGGGATTCGATACCCTTGTGAATTCCATGAGGCATTTACCTGAAGGATTTGTGACCTTTATAGTGGGTGACGGTCCACTTAAGAGAGATTTATACAAACTTATAGAAGAACAGGGTTTAAGAACAAGAGTCTTTTTACTAGGTAGGTTATCTTATCAACAGCTAGTAACAATGTATAAAAACTGTTTTGTGTTTTGCTTGCCTTCCAAATTCAAAACAGAAGCCTTTGGATTGGTCCAATTGGAAGCTATGTCTTTTGGAAAGCCTATAGTGAGCACAAGGGTGGAGGCTTCAGGAATATGTGAAGTTAATATTCACGGCGAAACAGGTTTATGCGTAGAACCTAACAACCCACACGAGATTGCCAAGGCAATACTTACTTTAAGCGATATGGATCTATACAAAACCTTTAGTGAGAATGCATATAAGAGAGCGTTGAATTTTGATATAGATAATATAGTCAATAGGTGGTTAGAAGTTTATGAGAGAAGCTTATATTCATAGAAACTACCTATATAGTTTTGCATTGTTTGTCTTTGATTTATTTGCCTACTATTTATCCCTATATTTGGCATATGTAAGTAGAGTATTTGTAGGAGGAAAATTTAAGGATATTATACCACAGTTTAATGCTGATTTTTTTGATTTAATAAAACTTTTCTGGATGCCTATAATACTGATAATGTTTATAATCTATGAAGGGCTATATAGCAACAATCATCCATATCAGGAAGAGCTTAGAAAAGTTATAAGGTCAATTATGTTCTCTTTTGTAACTGTATTTTTTGTTGTAGGGCTTGCAAAACTACAGCACTCTTTGTCTAGATTGCTAATTATCTTTCTATTTTTTTACCTACTTTTGCTACTTTCTATCCTTAGACTAGTCATTAAACCCCTTTTATATAGGCTTAGGTTTGGTGCAAGAACCCTGCTATTAGTGGGTTTTTTAGAAGAGCGTAGAGAAGACATAGAGAAAATGCTTAATGATGTATACTTAGGCTATGTGTTAATAGGAATCATATCAAAGAATAAAGGTTTTGTAAATTTAGGAAACTACAGATATAAACTGAGACCTATGAAGTTGGTAAGAAGGATTAATCTGATTAAGGACGTCCATACAGTTGCTATAATACAAGATGGTATTAGCTACCAAGAGCTACGCACTGTGATAATAAATGCTCAGAAGATAGCAAAGGAGATTTTGATAATACCCAGTATAAGGACATATAGCATCTTAAACTTGGAAGTTATGCCGATATACTATCCACAGTTTCTAATATTCAGGTTCAAAGATAATCTAAAATCCAGTATAAATACTGCCATTAAAAATCTGTTTGACTACACTATTGCAATTATTTTAATACCCTTTGCTGCACTATTAGGCTTATTGATATATATATTGGTAAGACTTGATAGCCCTGGACCTGGTATAATTACACATGAAAGAATAGGTAAAGGTGGTAAAAGTATAAAAGTCTATAAGTTTAGAACTATGCATATTAATGCGGATGCTATCTTAAAAGACCTTCTCACTACAAACGAAAATATTAGGAGAGAATGGGAGGAAAAAAGAAAGATAAAGAATGACCCTCGTGTAACTAGATTAGGTAGGTTTTTGAGAAAAACCTCATTAGATGAACTACCACAATTAATAAATGTACTAAAGGGAGAGATGAGCTTAGTTGGACCGCGGCCAGTAACTAAGGAAGAGCTGGAAAGATATTACGGAGAATTTGCCAGCCTTTACTTGCAGGTAAAGCCCGGAATAACTGGATTTTGGCAGGTTAGCGGAAGAAGCAGGGTTGATTATGAGGTAAGGGTTGCTATGGATGTATTTTATATTCTAAACTGGTCTTTGTGGCTCGACTTCTTTATATTATTGAAAACCGTGTGGGTGGTATTGAGGGGTGAAGGTGCACATTAGTCTAAATTAGATACATCAATTCTACCATTAATTTTGAAAACTCCTAAATCAATGGGGCTAGTTTTATAAATGCTTATTTTACTACTTTTGACATCGTAAATTATACTAGCGCTTTCATCCAGTAGGTATACTTCTACATCATATTCTCCGTGTAAGATTGGAAATTCTTCAAAGGTAAACGTAACCATGGACCTACCCATTTTATTTATCACTATATTTGCATGTTTTGTGCTATATGTAGAAACCCACAGTCCATCATTTCTTTTAAAAACTATACCTACATGTAGATTATGACTAAATTTTGAGTATATTTCCACATTTATCTGCACCATTTCACCAGGATTTATTAAGTTTTTATTTATGTATAGGTTCATGATCTTTGCATAAATGTCTTTAGACTCAATGAATGCGGGTGTATTTTCTTTGTCAGTTAATTCATTCTTCCTTCTCATATAATCTTCATATTCTTTAACTACACCAAGTGGGTCCCCTTCGGATACTATTTGCCCTTGCTTAAGCCATATTGCCCTGTTGCATATATTGGTAATCTGATACAATGAGTGGCTTGTGAAGATTATTGATCCACCCTTTTTAATATAATCCCTTAGAGCACTGAAGGATTTATGTTGAAAGTGAATATCTCCCACCGCAAGCGCTTCATCTATTATAAAAACAGCTGGTTCTATAGCAAGTATAGTGGAAAAGGCCAATCTAACTATCATGCCTGTAGAGTATGTTTTTATGGGCTTATCTAGAAAGCCTTGCAGTTCTGAAAACTCCTCTATGAAGTCCATTTTTTTCTTTGTTTCCTCCTTAGATATACCCATTAGAGATGAATAAAGAAACACATTTTCGTAACCTGACAAATCTGGATGGAACCCAGCTCCCAATTCAAGAATAGCGGCCACCCTACCTCTGACTTCTATATAACCCTTGGTGGGTAGCACAACGCCTGCTATAATAGATAAAAGCGTGCTTTTACCTGCACCATTCTCGCCTATAACACCCAAGACTTCTCCATGTCGGAGCTTTATAGATACATCCTTCAGCGCTACATGTTCGTAGTGATATTTTTTACCTGTGACTATCTCTTTTAACCTGTCTATAGGTTTTTTATATATCCTGTATATCTTTGTTAAACCTTCTGCCTTTAGGACATAGGACATTTTAACTTAGTCTGCATTGGAAATATCTTTGTTTTCTCCTTCTCCTCCCTCTCTTCCGTCCGCTCCTAGGGATATTATCAAGTAGTCCAGACCCTTCTCAGCCACTTTTTCACTATCTGGTCCATAGTATATATAGGGATGTCCCCATGGGTCCAGGGGTATTTTGTTTTGCCTTAGGTATGGCCCCTTCCATCTATCCGGGGGGACTGATTCTGGTCTCTTAATTAGAGCTTCTAAACCTTCCTGTGTGGTAGGATACCTACCCACATCAGCTCTGAAGAGGTCTAGGGCAGTAGAAAGCATAGCAATTTGCTGTCTAGCAATTTTTTCTTTGGACTCTGTGAGCTTTCCTACAAGCCTTGGTGCAACGAGGGCTGCAAGAAGGCCTATGATGATTACCACTATGAGTATTTCTATCAAGGTAAAGCCTAAATCTCTTTTTTGCGTGGACTTATCGTTCTTCATGTCTATTATAATACACCACGGAGGTCACTTATGCAATACAAAACTATTGGGATACTGCGAGGCCTCAGTCCCATGACTAGTTTTTCTGAATATGAATTATCTTACATCCTACTTGAACTCTCATTCCTTCTTGAGGGTGGGCTCAACATAATAAAGGCTCTTGATGTCTTAGCACATCAAGTTCCAGAGCAGAGAATAAGTCAGGCACTTCTTAAAGTAAGAGCATCAATAGAGAGAGGGCAAAGCCTCTACTCCGCCTTCTCCTCCGCTGGTGTTTTTCCGGAGTTTTTCCTTGAGATGCTCAAGAGCGCAGAGCGTGGGGAGAACCTACAGCAGGTTTTGAAGATAGCGGGTGAGTATCTGCAAAAGACCGCAGAGGTGAGGGCTAAACTCCTTACCGCCCTTGCCTATCCCCTCTTTGTGATATCCGCAAGCCTTTTGGCGGTGTTGGTGGTGGTGAGGGTGGTGGTGCCAAAGATTGCCAGCGTTCTGCAAGGGCTTGGCAAAGAACTGCCCCTTATTACCAAGGCTTTGGTGCTCTTTGCGGAGCTTTTGTCCTATGGAGTGTATCTCCTGCCGGTTTTGGTGCTTTTGTATCTCTTCCGCTTTAGGCTCATAAGGAAGGAACTATGGGACAGGTTTATGCTACAGCTTCCTCTCTTTGGCAGGCTGTCTTTATACTACAACCTTTCGCGCCTTGCGGGGACTTTGCATATGGCACTGTCCTCTGGCATTCCTCTCACAAGGGCTTTGAGCCTTAGCCTTGGAAGTATTTCTAACGCTTACCTGCGGGAGTCTTTGAGGGGTGTGGAGCTTGAGGTGGCAAAGGGCAGAAGTCTAAGCTTATCGCTAAAGGATAGGGAGGTGCTTCCTGAGACCTTTTTGAACCTCCTTGCACTGGGAGAACGTAGTGGTGAGCTTGAAAGGAGCCTGCAGATGCTTTCAGAACTATACGAGCGTCAGGCGGACAGGGTTATCTCCTTTTGGCTCAGGTTCGCAGAACCCATGGCTATGCTGGTGGTGGGTGCCTTGGTGGCGGTGGTGGTCCTTAGCGTGGTTTTGCCACTTTCAGAGATTTCAGCCGGAGTAAGGAGATAGTATGAGGCTTTTGCAAGAGGGTCTTCATGGGGTGCTAACAAGGCTCAAAAAGGAGCTTCAAGAAAAGACGGGCAAAAGTTTAGAGCTTTATCTTTTTGGCTCTTATGCCAGAGGAGACTTCACAGGTGCTTCGGACATAGACCTTCTTCTCCTTGTGCCAGAGGACTGGGACTCCAAAGACCAGGAGGTAGCGTGGGAGCTTATCACAGAGTATGCTATGGAATACAATTCCTTGTTTTCTCTCCTAATAGTCAAACCTCATCAACTCCAAAAGCCAGACATAGGTTATATTTTTCAGAAGGCTATAAAAGAGGGCAAAAAAGTTGATTAAAGAGAGGTATGGACTGTTGGATAAGCTAAGGCTCTCGGAGCTTTTTGAGGAAAAGGCAAAACGCTTTCTTGAAGGTGCAAAAAGTGCCATGAACTATGGAGACTACTCTGGTGCAGTTTATAAGGCTTATTACTCCATATTTCACCTTTCAAAGGCTTACCTTTTCCTTCTTGGAGAAGACCCAGAAACCCACAGAGGTATTCCTCTGCAAGTTTTATGGCTTCTTCCACACCTTCCAGCTCCCGCAAATCCCCCAGCACATCATGACCACTTTCCTGTCTAAGGGTATACAACAGGTCAAATATTCTGGCTAATTTTCTGTATTGTGGCTGGATAAAGAGGTAGAGGTTCATAAGATGCTTTACAGTTCCTCATCCTATAGAAAAATATTCCACAGGACGAGGTTTCGCAGGCAAGGGGACTATAAGCTCCCTTGTGAACCGCAGGAGAACATTCCTCGCACCTACTATGTCCGCATCCTCCTCATGCCCACACCGTAGGCACTTGAAATGTTCTCCACTACGGTTCAACTTATCCTGATATCCACACTTAGGACAAGTCCTGCTTGCGTAAGCT
>JAXSPD010000026.1:0-27186 GCA_037926845.1 Candidatus Pampinifervens yunnanense
GTAGGAAACGGACCAGCTTCTGCCAGTGCCATAGAAGCCTTTAGGAAGGTGGACCAGGACTCTGACATAATAGTGCTTTCTGATGAGGAGTTTCCGGCCTATGCGCCCAACTGTATGGAGAATGTGATAAGAGGGGACATATCAGAAGAAGCCCTTTTTTATAAGGGAGGCTTTGACTTTTACGAAAGGTATAAGGTAGACTTCAGACCTAAAAAGGAAGTGGTGGGAATAGACAATAAGAGAAAGGTGGTTATTGTCAGAGGCGGGGAGGAGATACCCTATGACAAGTGCCTTTTGGCCGCTGGAGCTTACGCCTTTGTGCCACCCATACCAGGAGTTGAGCTTGGTGGAGTGACCACAGCCAAAAACCTCTACGATGCTAAGAGGATAAGGGAGTGGGTGCTCTCTGGAAGAGTAAAGAGCGTGGTTATAGTGGGTGCAGGACCCATCGGCGTGGAGGATGCGGAAACCCTAAGGCACATGGGTCTTGAAGTGCATGTGGTGGAGTTCTTTGACCGTGTTCTTCCCAGGATGTTAGACAAGTTTATGGCGGACAGATACATGAAGCCCCTTGAGGAGGAGGGAATACACTTTTACCTAAACCACCAGGTGGTTGCCATACACGGAGAGGATGGCTGGGTAGAGGCGGTGGAGATAAGACCCAACGGCACAGACAAAAGCAAGTTCATAAGGGCGGACATGGTAATACTTTCTACGGGTGTCCGTCCTAGGACAAACCTTGTAGCGGACACAGACATAAAGCTACACATAGATGAAGCCACTGGCAGGGTTGTGGGGGGCATTCTGGTGAACGAATACCAGCAGACCTCTGACCCAGACATTTACGCAGCAGGAGACATATGCTCTGGAGTGGACGCATGGGGAAATCACCGATGGATAGCTCTCTTTCCACCCGCACAGCAGGCTGGAGCTATAGCGGGCTTTAATATGGCGGGGCTAAAAGTTAAAAACCCAGGGCTCGTGGACTACAATGCGGTAAAGACCAGGGCGGTTACCGCTGGGAGTGGGGGCGTCTTTGAAGGCTCAGACAGTTCTTTTAGCTTTGAGTGGGAAGGGAAACTGGTAAAGGTCTTTCTGAGGGATGGAAGTGTATGCGGTTATCAGTTTGTGGGGTTGGGGAAAAACAGAACACTAAACCCAAGGAATAGATTTTTGAGGTCTCCAACCATAAAAAGCTGGTCTGAAAAACTTCTTCTTGACAGGGGGCTTGGTCTTGAGGCAAGCGGTGTGCTCTTTCATCACTTTATTAGGTTTAAGGAAAGAAGACTAGAGGAAGAGGAGCTTAGGACCCTTAGGCTTGGTATGCTAAGGGCTCTGTCCAACCCAGCCTTTGATGTTCCAATCTTTTAATGTTCATAAACTTCTATTCTGTTGCGGCCTAAATCCTTGGCTCTATACAGGGCTTCATCCGCCATTTTTATTAGGTCGTCAATCTTGTCAACACCGGGAGTATAGCCTGCGAGCCCACCGCTTAGAGTTGCCCTAATCTCCTTTTCCTCGTATACTATAAAGCTGTTCTGAAAGTTGACTCTTATTCTTTCAGCTACCACTTTGCCCTGCTGGAGGTTGGTGTTGGGCATAAGGAGCACAAACTCTTCTCCTCCCAGCCTTGCAGGAAGGTCCGATTGTCTTATGCTTTTTCTTAGTATATTGGCAAAGTTTTTCAATATTAGGTCTCCTGCTTCATGACCGTAGGTGTCGTTTATCCTTTTAAAATGGTCAATATCCATTATAAGCAAGCTAAGTGGTGTTCCGTATCTTTTTGAGCTTTCCAAGAGTAGACTGGCATGGTCAAAGAAAAACCTTCTGTTTGGTAGCCCTGTTAGGGGGTCATAGTATGCAAGCTGTTCCAATTCAGACTTCTTTTCCTGCAACTCTTCAAAGGTGAATTTAAGGCTTAGAGCCATATTGTATATGCTCTGTTTTAGTTCATAAACTTCGTCCTTCCATCTTTCCTTTGAATTTTCGAGAAGATGCACCACATTAAAGTCCATCTTCTCTATGCTGGAGGTTATGTTCTTTAGAAAGATTATCCTGTTTACTATAGTGGATACTAACCTAAAGAGGACAAAGGCAAGGAAGGAAGACATAAAAACCGAGTATAGTGCCAACGCTATAAATACCATGTATGCTTCCTTGTATAGCCCAGAAACATCCTTAATAAGGATAATCTTACCCACAGGCAAGCCCTTCATGTTGGTAAGGGGCACCTCCATTAGTAAGCTCCTTTTAAGGAACGCACCGTAGAGTGTGTAGCCCTTTACATTAAGGGGTAGGGCTAATACATCTTGTTTAGAAAACCTATCTATAACCATGTCGCTTATTACTACCTTGTCCTTCATAAAGGCATCAAGATTACCACCTGCTATGTCTGGAACAAACCTTCTTTCGTAGTAAACAACCCAATCCACTCCCATAATATTTTCCATAAACCTTAGCAATTCATCAAGGCTTATACCCACAAAGAAACAACCCCCTTCATAACGTTTGTTGATGCCATAGTAGGGTCCCATAGGAGTTATATGGTAATAGGCCACCTCTTCACACCCTGTTTCAGGGATTTTTTCCTTATAGTAGTATATAGAAGGCACCAAACCAAAGCTTGCTAAAATTCTGAGGTTTCTTTCCTCCCTTCTTAACAACTCTCTGTAGTTTTCGTATACCAGTTGATAGCTTTCCGCTATTCGTCTCTCAAGAATTTTAGAAGATATTAGGTAAAGAAGAAAAAAGGCAACGATAAGCGTGATAGCTAGTGAGAAGGCAAGGCTGATAGATACTCTTCTCTTTATGGTCATGTCCTTACTAGGATACTTTCACAGAGCCTTAGAGCACTCAGGGACGGACCTTCGTCTGCTATGCCCTTCCAGGCTATGTCGTAGGCAACGCCATGGTCTGGCGAAGTGCGCACAAAGGGTAGTCCGAGGGTCAGGTTCACACCCTCTTTGAAGGCAAGCAGTTTAAAGGGTATAAGGCACTGGTCGTGATACATGCACAGATAAAGGTCATAGTCTAAACTCAGGAAGGCGCTGTCTGGAGAGAGAGGACCATCCACCTTGTAGCCTTCCTCCTTTAGTGTTTCTACCGCTGGTGCAATCTCTCTTATGTCCTCTTCCCCTATCACTCCCATATCACCCGCATGAGGGTTAAGCCCAAGAATGCCTATGGCAGGCTCAAAGCCAAAGAGCCTCTTAAATTCTCTGTTTATTAGCCTTACCTTTCTTATTATCTCTTCACTTTTTACCCTATCAGGCACCGCTCTTAGAGGTATGTGGGTGGTAAAGGGCACCACTCTAAGCTTTTCTGAATACATGAGCATGGCGTATTCTCTTACACCACAGGCTTGAGCCAAAAACTCCGTCTGCCCCTCGTAGGAAAAGCCGGCAAGCCTTGCCCAGAACTTGTTTATGGGCATGGTAAGAAGCCCATGCACCTTTGAGTAAACTGCATCCACCACTGCCCTCCCAAGGTATGCTACCGCCACCTTTCCGGAGGTCAAAGAGGGCAAAGGTCTGTCTGTATCGCTTATGTTTAGGTCTGCTATGTATACACCCGGCTCCTGGACCTCATCCACCGTGTTTATATCCCTTAGCTCAAGATATATACCAAGATTTTTCTGAACCGCCTCCATTATCTTCCTCTCTCCGTATATTATGTATGCCTTTTGTGGGTCAAATTGAGATGAAATTTTCACTATAAGCTCGGGGCCCACCCCTGCAGGGTCGCCTATGGTTATACCTATTTTATGCATGTTAAAATGATATAATACAAAGGCGATGAAGGTAAAAGTTCTTATACTTCCTAAGAGAGGACTTTTGGACCCAGAAGGGAGAGCGGTAAAGGAAATGCTCCTTGAGGGTGGTTTTGATGTGAAAGAGGTTAAGGTGGGCAAGGTGGTGGAGCTGGAGGTAGGAGAAGGAACAGACTTAAAGTTGCTTGTAGAGAAGTATCTTGTAAACCCTCTTGTTGAGGAGTATGTTATAGAATGAGGTTTGCGGTCTGCGTGTTCCCCGGTTCTAACTGCGACTACGACACCTACTATGTGATAAGGGACTTGTTGGGCCAGGAAGTGAGCTTTGTGGACCATACCACAAAAAGCCTTGAAGGCTTTGACTGCGTGGTTTTACCAGGTGGCTTTTCCTTTGGCGACTATCTGCGGGCGGGAGTGCTAGCCAGTAAGACCCCTTTGGGGAGTGCCATAGTGGACTATGCCCAAAAGGGCGGTCTTGTGCTTGGAATATGCAACGGCTTTCAAATACTTACCGAGCTTCATCTCTTGCCAGGTGTTCTCCTCAAGAACGAAAACATGATGTTCCTGTGCAAGGATGTATACCTCAGGGTAGAGAACAACTCCCTACCCTTTACCAGAAGCTTTGAAAAGGGTGAGGTCATAAAGCTCCCCATAGCTCATGGAGAAGGTAGGTATTATGTGCCAGAGGAGGAGTTAAAGCTTATGGAGGAAAGGGGGCAGATAGTCCTCAGATACTGCAACCAGAAGGGCATGACAAGTCCAGAAGCTAATCCAAACGGCTCTGTTTCCCACATAGCCGGGGTTTGCAACAAGGAAGGTAATGTTTTTGGTCTTATGCCCCATCCAGAAAGAGCTTGTGAGGACATTCTTGGCTATAGAGATGGCATAATACTGTGGCATTCTTTAGTGGCTTGAGGCTATAATTTAAGCATGAGATTTTCCAACGAAGCCAAGGTAGGTTTCCTAGTTGTTCTTTTCTCCCTAGGCTTTGCCTTTCTCATACTCACTTTTGGTGAACTTCCCTTTTTTAGACCGGCGGTAAAGACCTACAGGGTCTACTTTGATAATGTGGCAGGGCTTAGCGTTGGTGCGGATGTGAGGGTGGCAGGCATAAAGGCAGGCAAGGTCAAGTCCATATCTCTAAGAGATGGTAAGGTGGAAGTGGTCTTTGAAGTCAATAGAGATATTTCTCTTTACAAAGATGCCCAGGCAGAGATAGGGACCCTTGGCCTTATGGGTGATAAGTATTTGAACATATACCCTGGCAGTCCGCAGGCGGGTGTGCTGGAAGAGGGGCAAAGTATAAGCAGGGTCTCGGGGTATGCGGATACGGACCTTCTAATAAGACAGATGGCAGACGCAGCAGAGTCAGTAAAGCTTATGGTGCAAAACTTCCAGATTATACTTGCCGAGAACAGAGAGGACATAAGAAGGGTTGTGCAGAACCTTGAGATGCTCACCCATAACCTCAACCTTATAGCCATGGAAAACAGGGAAGCCCTAAGAGGAGCTATACACAACATAAACCTCCTATCCTACAACCTTAACAAAACCCTTCCGCAGACCATAGAAAGCATTGACAGACTTGCCAGGAGCTTGGAAGCTATGGCAAGCGAAAACAGACAAGACATAAGGGAAACAATAGCGAACCTGCGACAGCTTAGCTCCGACCTTAGGGCGAGCCTTCCTGAGCTGTCAAGAAATCTTAACGAACTTTCTAAAAATCTGAATGCTGTGGTTGTGGAAAACAGGCAAGATATAAGAACCACCGCATCAAACCTCTCTGAGCTTACGAGGTCTTTGAAGGAAAGCTCTGAAAGGCTAAATACAATACTTGCACATGTGGAGAGGGGTGAAGGAACCCTGGGCAAGCTCATAAAAGATGATGAACTATACAGGAATATAACTGCCGGCACAAGGATTTTGGGTAAAGCTGGGGATGTAGCAGAGAAAACAAACCTATACATAGGATTTAGGGGTGAGTTATACAAGGGTGGTGACTCAAAGGGTGTGCTAACACTTAAGCTCCAGCCAGATAATGAAAAATATTACCTTCTTGAGATAGTGGGCGACTCAAGGGGAAGGGTTTATAAGGAGGAGTTGCTCCCAAACCAATGGATAGTAAAGAAAGAGTTCAAACCAGAGGTTACCCTTCAGTATGCAAGGGTCTTTCCTTTTATGGGTAAGCAAGTAGTTCTAAGAGGTGGCTTAAAGGAGTCTACTGGAGGAATAGGTGCGGACCTTATATACTCCGAGAGGCTTGCTTTCACCACAGACCTGTGGGACTTTGGAAGAAGGGACAGGCCCCAAGACAAGGACCTCAAGCCTAACCTTCAGGTGGGCGTCAACTACAGGGTTAGTGGTCCCCTTTATGTGAGGTTTGGAGGCGATGACCTTTTAAATTCAAAGCTAAGGGGCGTCTTTGGTGGTGTTGGGCTTATGTTTACCGACAATGACTTAAAATACCTACTTGGTGGCCTAAGACTGCCCTTGCCATAGGATAAATTGAGATAAATTTATGATTAAGAGCCATGCACAAAGAGCATATTTACAGGCTTTATAGTGTGAATATGAACTTGAGGGAAGATGAGTCTTTGCTCTTGCTCACAGATACAGAAAAAGACTACCTTGTGGACCTAATGGGTCAGTTTGTGGAGGTGGCAGAGAGCATAAGTCAAAAAGTCAAGTGGTATGTATACCCTTCTCTAAAAGGTCATGGCAAAGAACCACCCGAAGAGGTGTGGAGGCTTGTCTTTGGGGATAGGGCTGTGGATGAACTTAGGAGGTTTGGCATTTTTGATAAGATAATCTTAAAGGATGAGTATTCAGAGACGGAGGCACTAAAGCTTTTGAAAGGTTATGCAGAGGATGTGCCCCATGTAGTGGTGGCCTTCCCTTATTATTCCACTACCCATACCTTTTTCAGAAAGGCTCTTACTGAGGGCTTTGGCTGTAGATATGCCAGTATGCCCCTTTTTGAACCAGAAATGTTCACCGGTCCTATGAATGTGGACTGGAAACATGTGGCAAGCTTAAGCCAGGATGTAGCGGATATGCTTTCTGAGGCAGACTGGGCACATGTGAAGGCAGAGGGCACAGATATGGAATTTTCCCTTATGGGAAGACAGGGCATAGCAGATACGGGGCTTTTCCACAAGAAGGGGCAGTATGGAAACCTTCCTGCGGGTGAGGCTTTTATAGCTCCTATTGAGAATTCCGCTTTTGGAAAGCTGACCATAACATACGGTCCTGACAGAAGGCTCCAAAGGCCCATAATATTAAAGTTCAAAGATGGTTGTGTGGAAGATATGGAAGGTTTTGAGCCATACAGAAACTACCTTGAAGAAGTCTTTAAAAATTACGAAAAGGCTCGGGTAATTGCGGAGTTCGGTGTTGGGACAAACCCTGGTGCAAGAAGGCCTGACAATGTGCTTGAAGCGGAGAAGATTCTGGGCACTGTGCATATAGCCATTGGAGACAACCATACCTTTGGAGGTTTAAATAGGGTATCTTTCCACACTGATTATGTGGTCTTTGAACCTCAAGTAACCATAGGAGGTAAGGGATGGCAAAAGAAGCTTTTAGAGAAAGGCAGGCTCAGGACTTGAAGATTGAAATGCTTAGAAAAGTTCATATCTTTGAGGACCTGTCTGAGGATGAGCTTAGGGATGCCCTCAAATACATGCAGGTTAGAGACTTCAGAAGAAATGAGTATCTCTTCTTTGAGGAGGAAGCAGAACCTGGTGTTTACATACTTATAGACGGTCTCATAAAGCTCCTAAAAGAGACACATGACGCCAGGATCGTTATAGTGAGACTTGTCTATCCTGGAGATATATTTGGTTGGATAGAATGGGGCAAGAGAGTGCCAAGAAACACCTACACCGCCAAGGCTATGTTAGAAAGCAAAACCCTTTACATTTCCAACAAGGATTTTATAAACCTTTCCATAAAGCACCCTGCGGTTGCTATAAAAATGACCTGTGAGGCCACTGCTACACTTTTGCACAGCTACGAGACCCTAAAAAGCATAGCGGGAGGCAAAGTGGAGGAAAGGATCGCCAGGGTCCTTTTAGAGATAGCAGACAGAATAGGCAAGAAGTATGAAGATGTTATAGTTATTGATGCACCTCTCACGAGGCTTGATATAGCTGAGATGACGGGAACTACTGTGGAGACCACCATAAGGGTTATGAGCAAGTGGAAGAAGCAAGGCATAATAAACGCCGAGAGGGGATATATTGAGATAATAAAGAGGCGTGAGCTTGAAAGGCTTGCAGTGTGAGCCGGGCGGGAGTCGAACCCGCGACCCACGGATTAAAAGTCCGTTGCTCTGCCGACTGAGCTACCGGCTCTAGAAAGTAGAATTATAACACATTATTCGTTGCTAATCAAGGAGCTTTTCTTTTCCCTTGCCTTTAAGTATTTTCAGCTTAGGTCTGGTAATAGCCAAGTCCCCTTCTGGAATGTCCTTGTTAATTACGGACCCCCCAGCCACAAAGGAGTAGCTTCCAAGTTTTACTGGAGCTATTATTAGAGAGTTGCTACCTATAAAGGCACTCTTACCCACGTGGCTTTGATGTTTTCTTTTGCCATCAAAGTTGGCAAAGACCACACCCGCACCCACGTTTACATCATCCTCAAGGGTGGCATCACCGATATACGTCAGATGCTTTGCCCTTACCCCCTCTCCCATGAGGGATTTCTTTACCTCCACAAAGTTGCCCACATGACTGCCCCTCCCTATTAGGCTACCCTCTCTTACATGGGCAAAGGGTCCTATTACCGACCCAGCTTTTATGTGAGAGTCTCTAACTATGGAATAAGCCTCTATAATCGCACCCTCTTCCACCACCGCATTTTCCAAGAGGCTTCCCTTCCCAACAACTGCTCCCCTACCCACTCTTGTGTTGCCTTTAAGCATAACATCGGCATACACCTCCACGTCCCCCTCTAGGACCACATCTGGTTCAATCCAGACGCTCTCTGGTTGGTGTATGGTGTTGCCCTTCTGGGCCCATTCCTGTAGTATTCTAAGCCTTATTACATTCTCCGCTATGGCAAGTTCCCATCTGTTGTTCACACCCATAACTTCGGATGGGTCTTCCGCCATAAAGCTCCTGACCACATAGCCCTGTCTATGCATTATGTTAAAAACCTCTGTGAGGTATACCTCACCGGTTGCGGGGCTAGGGGCAACCTTGAAGAGGGTCTCCAGCAAGTGAGGACAATAAAACATGTAAACGCCTGCGTTAATCTCCCTTATTAGCTTTTCTTCAAAACTAGCATCCTTTTCTTCCACTACCTTTATTACATTGCCCTTTTCATCCTTTATAACTCTTCCGTAGCCTGTGGGGTCAGGAAGTTGTGAGGAGAGCAATAAGGCGCTTAGCCTTATGCCTTCGTATTCCTCTACCATGTGTATGTATCTCTGCATGTTCTTAAGGGTCTGTGCCTTTACGAGAGGAGAGTCGCCGTTTATTACCAAAAGGTAGCCATCATAATCCCTCCAAAAATCAACCGCAGATAATACGGCGTCCCCCGTTCCTCCTTTGGGGTTTGCCTGATGAAAGTAGTGATAGGGTTCTCCAAAATAAGCTCTTATATCCTCCGCCCTATATCCTACAACTAAGCCAATATCCTTTATATGCAGATCCTTTAGGGTCTTTATCACATACCAGAGCATGGGCTTTCCAAGTATGGTGTGCATTACCTTCGGTTTTTCGCTTATGAAGCGGGTTCCTAGACCAGCAGAAAGCACAAGGGCTCGCATGTGAATATTTTAAACCCTCCCGGCGTCTCTTGCTACACCTCTTTTTGAGGTCCTTATAAATTCTATCAAAGTTTTGACCCCTTCATATTCTCCGTATTCCCTCAGGAGCAATTCTATTGCTTCTTCCCTTAACATACCCCCCCTAAAGAGAACCCTGTATGACCTTTTGAGTATTGCTATAACATCCTTTGTAAAACCACGCCTTTCAAGCCCAATAGTGTTGATACCATACAAATGCGCATGTTGTCCCGATGCCCTTGTAAAGGGTGGTATATCAAGGGATACTCCAGATAGTCCGCCCACCATGGCGTAAGCGCCAACTCTTGCCCATTGATGAACCGCAGAAAGGCCACCTATAAAGGCATACTCTCCCACCTCCGCATGGCCTCCAAGGGTGGCGCAGTTTGCCATTATTACACCCTTCCTGACTATGCAGTCGTGGGCCACATGGGAGTAGGCCATTAGCATTACATCGTCTTCTACCACGGTTTTCATCTTGTCAAGGGCTGTGCCCCTATGTATGGTGACGTATTCCCTTATTATAACCCTGCTGCCTATTATAACTTCGCTCTCTTCTCCGGTATATCTGAGGTGTTGGGGTTCTTCGCCAATTATGGCTCCATCATAAATCCTGCAGTTAGAACCTATGGAAACCTTTCCTTTAATTGACACCCTTGCACCTATTTTTGTTCCACTTCCCACGGATACCTTTCCTTCTATTATGGTATAGGGACCTACCTCTACCTCTTCTCCAAGCTCCACCTCCCCTCTTATTATGGCTGTTGGATGCACCTTTGGCATTTCAAACCTCCCTTATAAGGTATCGCCTTAGCATTTCAAGAGCCCATTGGGTAGCCATAAAGCGGTTTTCGTTCCTGCCACTGCCGAAGATAAACCTTCTTACCTCTAGCCCTTTGTCGGTGGCAAGGGCAATGTAGGTAAGGCCGACCGGCTTTTCCCTTGTGCCGCCGCCGGGACCAGAGATACCCGTTATGGCAAGGGCTATGTCCGCATCTGTCTTTTGGAGGGCGCCCACTGCCATTTGTCTACAGACATACTCAGATACTGCCCCATGTTTTCTTATGGTTTCTTCGTTAACCCCGAGCACTTTTGTTTTGAGTTCGTTGCTGTATACAACAAAGCCTCCCGCAAAGTATTGCGAGGACCCAGGAACATTCACAAGCCTTGCAGAAAGAAGCCCCCCAGTGCAACTCTCTGCAACTGCTAGTTTGAAACCCCTCTCCTTAAGAAGCCTTCCCACCACTTCTTCTATGTTTTCCCTCCCCACGGTGTAGACAAAATCCGCATATTTATCCAAGAAGTTCCTCAACTCTTCCTCGTCCTTTAGAAAAAAGTCCACACCACCAGCCCAAACTCTAACCTTATACCCTTCTGCATTTCTTAAATCCACCGTTCTGACAAGAAAGCCTTCAAATTCAAAGTGGTCATCACAAAGGCCCACTATCATGATAAAACCTCATACCTGTAGAAGGGGTTTTGTGCAAAGGCACCCACTCTGTGCCCTGGGTCAAAGGGCTGGAATTCCTCATATTCTGAGGGTATAAAGACAATACCCTCCGCCACATTCTCTGTAGTCAAGAGTTCAAAACTTAGACCCTCTAGCTCTATGCTTTGTTTTAAACCTAGCTTCCTGGCTGTGTGGGGATTTACATAAGCTCTTTGGACCCTGTCCATTTCATGCGTCCAGGGGTTCCAATGACCTAAGTCTTCCACAAGGGTGCTGTCTGTATACAGAAAAAGCTCGCCAGCTTGTATTTTGTAATTTTGTATCTCAACCTTTGACCCTATATCTTCCATCATAAGGGTCGCCTCACCCTCTACCCTGAGCTTCTCATAGTTAACACCGTATTCACTTAGAAGCTCCGCCAGGTTTGTATCTATTTTGAAAGTTTCCCTAAGCACTTCCGCCGGATTATAAACATCCTCCGCATTTAGAGTTTTTTGTGAGTATACGAGGTTTCCAAAGCCGTGCCTATAGTTGATAAAATCTCTCTCTGGAAAAATGCTCAAAGCAAAAATAAGGTCCGAATAATGGGCGGTTATGTTGGGAAAAACTTGAAAGCTCAATACAAACTTCTCCCCAAGAGCTTTGAGCTGGTCCTCCTTGAAATATCTGAATAAGTTTCCTACAACTACGAGGTTTTCAAAGTCATCAAACCTATTAAAAAACTCCTCAAGAGGCTTGGCAGGAAAGGGCATTACATCACCCACAAGGCTATAATTGACCCCAAACCTTCGCCTAAGACCGGAAAGTAGAGCAATAAGAACCCTTCTGAAGGGTGAGTTGAGAAGGTGTGCCCCGACAAGAAGAAGGGATCCCCTAATAAGAAAGAGGCTCTTTTTTACAAAATCAACCTTGTTGTCTCCTCTATCAGGTTCAAGAAGATCTTGCAAAAACTGCATCATAGCATCTGGTTTCAGTAGCATTCTTTCTCTTGCCTTTGCACACATGGTTTCATATCTGCTAGAAAGACAAAAGAGGTATGCACCCGCCTCTATGGCATCCACCACCCACCGCATTGCCATTACCTCAGAGAACACCGGCTCGGCGTCCACAGAGAGTATGAACCTTGCCCTCTTCCAATCGGTAGGTCCAAGAGTTGAAGGCATAAAGTCCACAATGGGAGCATCAACGAAAACATCCTCTGAAAGGCTTCTGGCAATAGCATACTCTTCAAACCCCGTCTGCCTACCAAGTAAAAAGGCTGTCTTGCCCCTCTGTAATCTATCTTTAAGAAGTTCAAGGGCTTGGGCATAACCTAATGGCATAAACTCCTCCCCCTTCCTAAGAAATATTCCCTTTAGTCTCATAGGGTTGTTGGGTATCTCCTGTATATAGGTTATTCCCTTAGTGCAAAAGCTACCCATCCCTCTTGGGTCTGCAGGATGTCCGTATAGGTCTACTATTTTGCCACCCTTCTTATAGAGTATGTATCCACAAGCACATCCGCATCCGGCACAAAATCCCACACTTTGCTCTTCAAAATCTTTTACAGTAAGAGGTGTTTTTGTAGCTTGAAGGTTCATGGTTAGAAGATTATAAGACATTTTCCACTGGTTTAGCTTGTGGATTTTCTGATAATCACATTTGTTTGACAATAAAAAATATCAAACTACTTGACATCTTCTGAAATAGGTTTATAATCATACCTATGGATGAAATAGCCAAAATAATGGCAAGAGGTTTAGTGGCCTTACCCAGCCATGTAAGAAAGAAACTCGGACTAAAAGAAGGGGATTTGGTGCGGATTGAAGTAAAGGACGACCAGCTCATAATAAAAAAGGAGCAGAGGGTATACGACCTAAAGGGCAGTATTTCCTCAGGACAGGCTCAACACAAGACCTTTGCGCAAATACTGGCAGAAGAGTTTGAAAAACGCAAGGGAGGGAACAAGGATGGCGGAGCTTAAGACTACAAATCCCTATAATATAAAACCCCCTGAACCAAAGGTCCTACCAAAGAACTACACGCAGGGTGTAGATAACCTCTCCTCTGAGGATTTTCTAAAAATATACATGGAGACACTCAAGTATCAAGACCCCTTCCAGCCCCAGGACCTTTCAAAAATGTTGGAGGATATGACAAAGTTGAACCAGATAAAATACATGAACGATATGAAAACCTTAATGGAAGGTCTAAAGGGGTGGTTTAATCAAATAACCCTTCTTTCCAGCCTAAGCTTAATAGGCAAGGAGTTCCTTTTCTCCGTGGATAAGCTAGATACACTAAGTGGTGAGCAGTATTATCTTTTGTCTAGTGAGGATATAAAAGGAGCTACTCTCAAGGTTATGGATGGTGATGAGGTAGTAAAAGAATTTCAGGTAGATATAAAGAAGGGGCTTAACCCTCTTGACTTAGATGGTCTGCCCAAAGGCCAATTTAGTATAAAGATTTTCAAAGATGGTCTTTCCCTGGATGGAGTGGCTCTTGGCATGATGGGTAAGATAAAGTCTGTAAACATCTCCGGGGGCGAGCTTTTATTTGAACTTGAAAATGGGGAGCTTGTCTCCCCTTCAAAGCTAATATACGCAGGAGGGGTATAGTCATGATGAGAAGTTTTTTCAATGCAGTGACCGGTATGAACGCTTACAGAACATGGTTAGACATAACCGCTGACAATATGGCAAATGTAAACACCATAGGCTTCAAAGGTAGCCGGCCTATATTTCAGGATGTAATATCCTCAGTCACCATTGGTCTGAACACGGTGACAAACACAGTAAAGTCCACCACCTATGGGGCTGGAGTGTTGGTTGATAGCACTCAGAAAATATGGACAATAGGCAATTTTAAACAGACAGGTATAAACACAGACCTTGCTATACAGGGTAGGGGGCTTTTCATACTAAAGGACCCAATCTCTGGAACAAACTACTACACAAGGGATGGGCAGTTCAGAATAAGCAAAGATGGTTATATGGTTAATGCCAACGGACTTAAACTGCAAGGTTTTAAAGTGGATGAAAGGGGAAAGATTATAGGAACTGGTTTGGAGGATATTCGTGTTGCATCTCAACTTCCACCAAAGGCCACTAGCCAAATAAGGTTTTTGGGTCCCACTAACCTCAATGCGGATGCATCCCTTCCAGCGGCCACCTTTGACCCCAACAACCCATCAAGCTACAATTACAAATACACCATAACCATATATGACAGCCTTGGAACGCCCTACCAAGCGGACCTATATTTTAGAAAAAGCGGAGCAAACCAGTGGGAAATACACCTTAGGGGGGATGTTGACCCAGCAAACACTGGATATGAACTAGAAGGCGACTGGACAGTTCAGTTTGATACCTCTGGCAGACTGCTTTATGATAACAATGTAGTTCAAATAGAGCCCTCTCCCGATGGAAAAAGCTTTTACTATTATCTTAATCCTTCTGGTTTGATTAATGTGCCTACAAATACACCAAGCGGTGGGACCTTTCCTCAAGCTTCTGACTGGAGGATATACGTGGGTGAATCTCCCCAATCTGCAACAGTTAATCCTGGCAACCCTATTCCAAACTCATACATAACCCAATACTCCGCTGATTTTCTTGTCACCGCAGACCAAAATGGCTACGCCAAGGGCGACCTTGTGGATGTTTATGTTCTCTCTGAAGATGGTGCGGTAGTAGCCGTCTATTCCAATGGCAAATCTCTACCCCTCTACAGGGTTGCTCTGGCACTCTTCTCCGACCCAGAGGAACTTGTAAAAAAAGGTGCTAACCTTTACACTTCCGTATCCACGCCTACCATAATGACCCCAGGTGGGGCAGAAAAAGTGCGTTCTGGTATGCTGGAGATGTCTAACGTGGATATTGCCTCTGAGTTTATAAACCTCATATCCGCTCAAAGAGCCTATCAGGCAAACACAAGGGTAATAACCTCTTCAAACGCAGTGCTTGATGATACTATAAACTTGGTAAGGTAATTTAGAAGATGGGCATGGGAGGGACTAAAGGGGTGGGAGGGGGTTGGAGTTTTTCAAGGGATTCAAAAAACCTTTCAAGGTCCTCCTCCGTATACCTTAGGCTTGCGGTGAGCCTGAGCCTTGCTTTCCCCTTTGGAACCGTGGGGTATCTTATAGCCTGAAGCAATATCCCTCTCTCAAGAAGTTTATCCCTCAATTCCAGTGCTTTATCTTCTTCGTATACCATTATTGGTAGGATGGGCGTGCCATGAAAGAAAACCTCAAGCCCAAGCATGGAGAGCCTGCGATAAATCTTTTCTGCTTGATCTTTCAGTTTTCTTACCCTCCAGTCCTCTCGCTGGATTATCTCAAGGGCTTTCCTTGCACCGGCGCATACGGAGGGCGGTAGGGAGGTAGAAAAGATAAGGCTTCTTGCCCTGTTTACCAAGTATTCACAAAGAACCTCAGAACCGCACACAAAGGCACCATAGGACCCAAGGGCTTTGGAGAGCGTGCCCATAAGCACCATATATTCCTCCCATCTCTCCTCAAAGGCTTCAAGCCCTCCCCTTCCCGAGGGACCAAGCACCCCCGTCGCATGAGCCTCGTCAAGATAGAGCATACAATCAAAGCCCTCCGCATACCCCTTGAGCGTCTTAATATCCGCTATATCTCCATCCATGCTAAAAACCGTATCTGTGGCTATAAGACATCTCTTGTAGTCTTTCCTGTGGCTTCTGAGAAGATCCTCAAGGTGTTCGTAGTCTCTGTGCCTGTATATAAGCACCTTAGCCTTAGAGAGCCTACAGGCATCTATAATGCTGGCATGGTTGAGCTCATCGCTTAGCAAAAGGTCTCCTTCTCCCACAAGGGCAGGAATAGTGCCAAGGTTGGCAAGATAACCCGAGCCAAAGAGAACACAGCAGGATGCCCCCTTGAACTCTGAAAGCTTGTCTTCTAGGTCCCTGTGATATTTTGTATACCCAGAAACAAGGGCGCTTGCGGAAGAACCAAGCCCGTATTCCTTGAGAACCCTTATGGCTTCCTCAATTACCTCCGGATGGTCCCTAAGAGCAAGATAATCATTAGAGCAGATGTCTAATAAACCTTCTCTTAAATACCTCTGCCTGTAGAGATTTTCAGCCCTGAGGCTTGCAAACTCTTCTCTTATCCATTGCATTTAGTTTATGAGCTTATTCAGGTCCTCTTCTGTGGGTAGTCCCGAGTGCATCTTTCCGTTCATACCTATAAAGGTAGGTGTTCCACCGACACCCAGTTTATTCATAAACTCAAGGTTTGACTCCACAGCCTTTTTACCTTCCTCACATTGATTGTTGGAAGTGTATCCCTCTGCGTATTCCTTAAAGCCCTTTTTATCGCATATAATAGCAACCGCCTTACCAAAGGCTTCAGGATGTATTGGAAGTGGAAAGAGTATTAGCCTTATCTGAACATTGTTTTTCTTTGCCCATTCTTCCACTATAGGGTTGCTTCTCTTGCAGAAGGGACAGTCTGGGTCTGTTATGAAATATATATACTTGTTTCCATCACCATACCTTATATTTACATGCTTTTCGAGCTCCTTGAGCTGTTCTGCGGAGACCTTCATGAATTCCTGCTGTCTGTCTCTAGTTATATTCTTTTTATCCTTTAGACTTATAAGGTTCCCTGCAAGCAGGTATTCACCTTTACCATCCATGTAGAAAACTAGGGGTTGGGCACCAACCTTTACAACCACCTCACACAAGCCCTTTATATTCTGTAGTTGTTCCACGGACTCAACGGTAAAGTCCTGGGGTATAAGGTCCTTTACAGATGCCTTTATTTGGTCCTTTGATGGACATTTGGCAGAGCTCTGACTACAGGAATTCAAGCTTAGACCAACAGCTATAAGTGCCGACAGAAGTGCTAGTTTCTTCAGCATGCTACCTCCTTTGCAGTTCATTATAAGACAAAAAATTCCCCTTTGCAAGCGTGCATTATCTCCTCCACAATTGCCTTGGGGTCTTGGGTGGCATCCACCTTAACATGGGCTTTACTGTAAACTTCAGAGCGCCTTTTAAAAAGTTCAAGAAGGTGCTCTCTACTTCTTTTTAGAAGAGGTCGTGAGGGGTCCTCCCCACACCTTTTGAGAAAGGTATGGAAATCTACCATGAGCCACACTACAAGCCCCGAGGTTTTCATAAACTCCATAGCCTTGGGATTGCTACCAAGACCACCCCCTGTGCTTATAACAAGCCTATCTTCCTCTGCTAAAGCTACGAGCACCTCCAGCTCTCGCTTTCTAAAGTATTCTTCTCCCCTTTTTTCAAAAATCTCTTGTATACTCATTCCCTCTATCTTTTCTATCTCCTTATCCACATCTAGAAATTTCCAGCCTGTATGGCTTGCTAAGAGTTTCCCCACGGTTGTCTTTCCACTACACATAAAGCCCACTAAGAAAAGTCGTTTACAGTTCATGCCTTATAAAGATTATGTTCAAGGCAGTGAATAGGGCACCAAGCACTATGGCGTAAGATAGGGTTTTGGGCTTTATTCTTTTCAAAAGGTTCAGGTGAACTACTACAGCATAGTATGCCCATAGGTAAAGTATGAATATAAGCTTGGGGTCGTTTACCCAGTGTTTTCCGAAGAAGCTTCTACTCCAAAAACTTCCAAAGATGAGCGTAAGTGTAAAGAATAGGAAACTCATGTTTACAGATAGACGTTCTGAACCCCTAAGGAGGCTAAGTGGCATGAAGAAACCGCTGATATTCTTATGCTTTAGTCTAGTTTCAAGAAAAAGTTTGAATATGGAAGAGAAAGCACCAAGGAAGGCAAAGGCATAAGATACAATAGCAGAGGCCACATGAAGGGAGTATAGGGGGCTTCGGTAGGGAGAGGGTTCTGCGGGCATGGCCAATAGAGTTGAGAGAATGCCTATTATGGCAAAAAAGACAGAAAACTTCCATAGATAGTCATACCTAAAGGATAGAAGCATGAGTATGCCAAGCATAAGGTTTCCAAAGAGAGAGTAAAAGCCATATATGTCTGCGAAGGGAAAACCACGAACCTTCAAGGATAGTAGGGCCACATGGGTTATGTATAGCAGAAGGGCAAGTAGTAGTAAAAGACGAGTGATGCTTTTTGTGAAGTTTAGTAAGTGCGAAGCCAAGGCAGACAAAAAGGCTAGGGAGTAAAAAACTATGCTAAGGGTCAGCAGAGGCATGTAAGATAGTTTATCATGGTGGGCATTGATATAGTAAACAATCAAAGAATAAAGGAGGCGATAGAACGTTTTGGAGAAAGGTTCCTCAGGCGCATATACACAGAAGAAGAAATCAAATATTGTATGAGCCAGCGAGCTTTCTACGAGTGTCTCTCCGCCCGGTGGGCTTGTAAGGAAGCGGTGCTAAAGGCCTTCTACCAAACTTATGGAGTTATTCTAAAGTTTTCAGAGATAGAAGTCCTAGGCGATAGGGGGCGGCCTGCAAAGGTAAGGATACTAAGAAGTGGCTATGAAAATATAAGGATCCTTGTTTCACTATCCCATGAGAGGGAATTCTCCGTAGCTGTTGCTTATCTTCTGAAGGAATAAAAGGGCCACATATGGTTCAGGGGCCCATGCCCTCTACCAAGAGGTAAAGAACTCTCTATGGCATTTTGAATATATTCCTTTGCCTTTTTAACCGCTTCCTTTAGGTCTTGCCCTTTGGCCAGATAGGCAGTTATGGCGGAGGAAAAGGTGCATCCTGTTCCATGTGTATTCTTAGTCCTTATGAACTTGCCCTTCAGGTATTCAAAGCCCAAACCATCGTAAAACACATCCACGGATTCATCTCCTTCCATGTGGCCACCCTTTAGCACCACTGTAGAGGGACCGTAGGAGAGTATCTTCCTACAGGCCTTTTCCATATCCTCTATACTTCTTATCTCAAATCCGCATAGATCCTCTGCTTCTGGGATGTTTGGTGTAACCACAAGGGCAAGGGGTAGTAAATCTCTTATCAAGGTATCTCTGGCAGACTGTCTTAGAAGGGGGTCTCCCGACTTTGCCCTCATGACGGGGTCTACCACAAGCTTCTCTAGCCTTGTATCCTTTACAGCCCTCGCTACCGCACTTATTATGTCTTCGTTGGATAGCATGCCCGTTTTGCCTGCATCTACACCTATATCTTCTACCACGACTCGTATCTGGTCATAAACCACCTGTGGTGGTAAATCTACAATCCCGTAGACTCCCAAAGTGTTTTGGACAGTTATAGATGTTATGGCACTCATGCCGTATACTCCCAGCACAGTAAAGGTCTTTAGGTCTGCTTGTATGCCCGCACCTCCTCCACTGTCTGAGCCTGCTATGGTCAAAGCCCTTGGCACCATTAGAAGAATACTCCTAGGACAAAATGTATTCTGCTTCTTGATGTATCACCTGGCACTTTCTTCGTTTTAAAGGCCCAATCTAACTTTATAGGTGCAAAGGGTGTTATAAACCTAATACCTACACCAAAACCACCTCTTAGATTTTGGGTCTTTAGTTCATTCCAATCGTTAAAGCCAAGGCCAGTATCATAAAAAACTGCACCGTAGAGTATATTCTTGTAAAGTGGATAGTTAGCTTCTGCTGATAGTATTAACTGTTTTTTTGCACCTATTGGATCATTTGTGTTGGGATCCAGGGGTCCCGCATATCCATACTTATATCCCCTTATGGTGAAGTCGCCACCTACGAAGAAACGTTCATCTAGGGGAACCCTAGCTCCATCGTAGGGCTCTACAATTCCAAAAACACCCTTGAGAGATAGTATAAGACCGGTATCCAGCCATCTGTCCTTGAAAAACTGTTGATGGGAAAAGGTTATCTTGTTAAACTTTTCATTTCCTCCCAGCACTGGCACAGCCACAGAATAGCTAAGATCAGTAAGCGCTCCCTTTGAGGGGAATAAATAGTTGTCCCTTGTATCCCGCGTAAGGCCGAAGATGAGCTTTCTGGATTGTCTGGTCCCGGCCTCCTCTTTTATCAGGGGTGATGCATCGGCTGATATGTCTGTATATCTCACTCTTTGCAAGCTTACACCGGCGCTCGCCCTCCAAAACTCTGCAAATTCTCTAGAGAAAATAAAGTCTACTCCTGTCCTCTCCACCGTGTAGGTGGTGTATTCTATCCTTCTGTCGTAGATAGAGCCGGTAAGGTCAATGGGCTTGTTTAAGAACCACTTTTTTGTATAGGAAAGAGAATTGTCTCTATATTTACTTCCATATGAAAGGGATATACCAGCTATGTCGCCCGTTCCACGAAAATTACCCTTACGCAGAGATATGAAACCGGAGATACCTGTCACCTGATTATATCCCAAACCTATGGAAAACTGGCCGGTAAACCTCTCTCTCACTCTGGTTACAAAGTCCCAGTTCTTCCCCTCAGTGGGGAAGGGGTCTATAGAAACATCTTGATAGTAGCCTAGGTTAAAGACCCTTGTTTTGGACCTATCTATTTCTTTTTGGTTTGCCAGTTCACCCTCTTGGAATCTTAGCTCTCTTCTTATTACATAGTCTCTTGACTCATAGTTGCCCTGCACTTCTATCCTATTTACATAAACAGGCTCTCCTTCCCGTAGGTTTATGTTTACACTTACCCTTTTGCCCTCTTTGTCTACAGATTCTTTTTCCTCTATAGACACTCCCAAGTAGCCTATCTCCGAGTATCTCTTCCTTATGTTTTCCTTTATCCTATCCACCGCCTCCCTTCTGTAGTAGCCTCCCTTGTTTTTCCTAAGCAAATCCCCCACTAACTCCGAGTAGGCAAAGAGGCTGTTGCCTTCTATTTTTAGATCAGATAGCTTGTATCTCGGTCCCTCTTCAATCTTTATGTCTATTTCATACCTGTTTCCTTCCTTTTTTACTGTGTAGTCTACTTTTGCCTCAAGGAAGCCCTCAGAACGGTAGAATTCTCTTATTTTTCTTATGTCTTCCTTTAACACTTCTTCGCTAAAGGGGGGCTTTAGTCTAAAGGCAAGCAAGCTAACGGGCTTTGTCTCCATGAGGTCAAGGAGTTTACCTCTGCTAAAGCTTTTGTTCCCTATGAAGTTTATGCTTTTTACATACTCGGGCTCACCTTCTACTATTCTGTATACCACTTTTGAAGCACCCTTCTTTGGCACAAGTTCATAATCCACCTTTACATTGGGATATCCTTCCTTTGCGTAAGCTTCTATTATCTTCTTTTTTATGAACTCAAGCTCTTCACGCGTGAGAACTCTTCCAAGTCTTAGTTTTCTCTGGATTTCTAGCCTTTCCTCTATGGCTGGTGCCGATGTGAAACCCTTTAGTATGTCTTCTGTATCTATCTTACCCACCTCTGTTTCTATGCCTATCTTCCTCTCAAGGTCGTCGGATTTTATCTTCCTGTTGCCCACAAACTCTATCTTGTAAATAACTGGCAGGTCCTTTACTCTGTATATAAGCACCACATCCTCTCCCGCCTTTTCCTCGTAAACCTCCACCTGGTCAAAAAAGCCTGTTCTATACATCCGCCTAATGCTTTCCCTAACTAAATCAGGACTGTATAGGCTTCCTTGCCTTATGTTAATAAGCCCCATTATCACATCTTCTGGCACATACTGCGCCCCTTCAACCTTTACCTCCCTAACAAGCTGTGCTAGAGCTAAGCTTATCAAAACATGCATAGCCAGCAAAACTCTAAAGAATAACCACATCTTTCATGCCCTCCTCAATGTAGCCACATGGGAAGGAAGAGGGGACAGCTTCCAAAGCTCTGTCCTTATCCTCCTTGCCCACAACCATTATAAAGCCTACGCCCATGTTGAAGGTTTTGAACATCTCCTCAGTGGTTATATTCCCCAGATCTCTTATCCAGTTAAAGATGGGATTTATGGGTATTTTATTCTTCTCCACCACTGCCCTTAAGCCCTCTGGAAGTATCCTTACTAAATTCCCCGGTATACCACCGCCTGTTATATGGGCCATACCCTTTATCCTTACACCAGAAGATTTCAAAGCTCTTACCTCCAGCAGATATATTTTAGTGGGTTCTAGGAGCACTTCCCAGACCCTTCTGCCCTCAAAGCTGTCCTCGTAGCTTATGCCTCTGTCCTGAAGCACCTTTCTTATGAGGCTGTATCCGTTGCTGTGAAACCCGCTTGAAGGCAAGCCTATTATAACATCTCCGGCTTTTATGTTTTCTCCAGTGATAAGGTCTTCTTCTTCACACACACCAAGACAAAAACCTGCAAGGTCGTAGACACCCTCAGGGTAAAAATCCGGCATCTCTGCGGTCTCTCCGCCCACGAGGGCAACCTCCGCAAGCCTGCACCCCTCCACTATGCCATCCATAAGAGCCTTCATAACCTCAAGGTCTATCCTGCCAGTGGCTATGTAGTCCAGAAAGGCAAGGGGGGTTGCGCCGGTGGTAAGAAGGTCGTTTACATTCATGGCAACCAGGTCTATGCCCACCGTGTTGTGAACACCCACCGCTTGTGCTATTTTTAGCTTTGTTCCCACACCATCCGTTGTGAGCATTAGCACTGGGCTTTTGTAGCCTGTGAGTTTTAGTCCGCTGGCAAAAGAGCCAAAAAGAAGAGCCTGTTTTGGCAAGGCTTTTACCCTTTCCCTTATGTATTCCACAAAGGCGTCCGCCCTCTCTATGCTCACTCCAGCCTTTTCGTAAGTCCACTCACCCATGGAAGTAAAACTCCTCTATGACCGTGTATATGGGTCCCACTGCAGTCAAGGAGCTCTTGACCAATGCTATTTTGTCCACAAGGTCTTCACCAAATAGAGTGTTCTCGTATTGGCGAAGTAGGTCTTTTAGAGGCCTTTTTTCAAACTCCTTTATCCTACATACGGTTACATGAGGATAGAAGGGTTTACCTTCGTCCCTTATACCCACCTGTCTGTTTATCCTTACTATATTCTTTGCAAGGTCTACCAGTTGCCTGTGGCCGTCCGATACACCAATCCACAGAACTCTAGCTCTGTCTACGCTTGGAAAAACACCCAGGCCCTTGTATTTTACCCTTATAGCCTTGGCATCCCGGGCTACACTTTGAAGGTTTTTCAAAAGGTCTGTAAGCCTTTCTTGAGGCACCTCACCTATGAATTGAAAGGTCATATGAAAGTTCTGGGGCTCAACCCATTTGCCTTTTATAAACCTTTCGCTTTGGGACTGTAATTTTTCCACCGCTTCCTGTATCTTCTTAGTGGTAAAAAAACCCACAAAGACCCTTATCATCACCAGCACCTAAAGGGTCCAGTATCCAAATGCACAAAGCCAGACCTTGGGTAATATCCCACGCCTCCAGCCCGCAGACTCACTGCTAAGTCTCTAAGACTGTTTAAGCTCATCCCATCAATCCTTATATCTATAGCCTTTCCATGCGTGTGATAGCTGTCTTTGGCTACGCCCCTTTTGGTTCTACGAAGGTATGCATTGGTGGCAGGAGACCTATAGCCCGATATTACCTCTATCCTCTCCCTTTCAGAGAGCCTGGTTATAAGAAAAAGAAGGTCAATCAGCTTGAGGTCTATATCTGCAACCTCTCCGCTTCTGTAGTCCCTCAGAAGCCAGTTTATCTCCTTGATAGAGCTGTTTATATACTCTCCGTCCACCCAGTAGACAACCTTTAGGCTCTCTCCCGTGTTTACAGAGTAAAGGTTAAGAAACCTTGCACCTTCTGTAATGCCCACCATTGAAGGGAGGGAAGCGTAAGAAATTGAACCTGTCAATAGCATGCATCCCATGTATCCCATTGACTTTAAAAGCTCTCTCCTTGTCATTTTCCACCTCCAGAATTGGAAAGTGCACGGGACAAAATTGTATCATACTCGTATAGGTCTTCCCTAAAGTGTATCTTACCGTCCTTTTCAAAGGCGGTAAAGTAGAGGATGTATACAGGCACGGGGTTTGTAAGGCGTATGGTTTGGGTCTGCTGGCTCTTTATGAGGTTGTCCAATCTCTTTGCGTTCCAACCCTCTCCAAGAAGGGCTAAAGCTAAGTCTCTTGCCCTCTCCACCCTTATACAGCCGGAGCTAAAAGCCCTATGGCTTCTGTTGAAAAGATGTTTGTCTGGAGTGTCATGAAGATAAACCGCAAAGGGATTGGGGAAGTTGAACTTTATATAGCCCAGTGAGTTTTTGTTTCCCGGATCCTGCACCAGTCTGAAGGGGAAGTATTTCTCGCTGTATTGACCCCATTCTATCTGCAGGGGGTCTATTTCCTCCTCTCCTTGAAAAACCCTAAAGCCCTTCTTTGTGAGATACTGGGGGTCTTTTTTTACCTTTGGGAGTATGTCCTTGACGGATATACTTACAGGCACATACCACTTGGGGTTTATGGTGATGCTCTCTATCCTGCTGTAGAGCATGGGTGTGGGTCTGAAGTCCTCCCTGTAGCTTCTGCCCACTATTACCCTTGATTGGAGCCTAACCGAGTTGTTTTCTATGAGAAAAAGCTCAAAGGAGGGTATGTTGACCATCACTGCCCTTTTGAAGTCTTCTGGAAGCCAGCGATGTTTTTCAAGGTTTAGGTATATCTGTGAGAGCCTTTCTTTGGGCTTCACATTTAGCTTTGCTATGGTCTTTGTGTCTATAATTCCGGTATCTGGTAGTCCGTGTCTTCTTTGGAAGCTCCTGACCGCCTCAAGAAGCGCATCGTCAAAGGTCTCAGAAAAGGTATACTCCTCAAGGTCTCCAAGCAGGAAGAGCCTAAACCTTATCTCCTCAAGGCAGGTATCTCTATCGCCATATCGCAAGGGCTTTGAAAGCCTTATGGGCTTCCATTCCAAAGAAGACAGGTCCCTGTAGAGCCTTGCCTGCTCCACGAGAAACCAGTATTCTTGGTTTTTGGGTGCAAGCTCGGAGAAAAGGTCTTTTAGTCTTCCCTCTTTTATAAGAGTTGCCAGCGTCTGGAGGACCCTATCCTGTTTTTGAGGGATACTCCAGCCCTTGTAAAGCTCTGAGGGTCTCACCCTCCCATAGTAAAGGTGGTAGGCAAGCCTTATGAGGCTGTCTGTGGTAGCCAGTTCTGGGTCTATACCCTCCACAGGCTTGTAAATATCTGGGTTAAGTCCATGGTGGACCGCTTCCTTTAGGATTTGTTGGAAATCAGAAACTTCCTTGGTGGGCAGACCATCACAATACCATATGCATCTAAAACCAAGGAGTTTATACAGCTGGTAGACCCTCTGGGGGTTTGAAAGCTTGTCCCAACTCTCCCTTATCTTTTTCTCGTATGCGGTAGCAGTTCCTAAGAGGAGTAGAACCAAAAGGGGAAAGGCGACCGCCATAGGCGGTCAATATTATATCACATGGGCTTGCCCTCTATCACATCTCCACCTTCGCCCTTTTGGGTGGTCTGTCCTTGATAGAGGTGGCTTCCCACCTTGCTGGCAACCTCAAGGACCTTTTCGGTGGTTCTTCTTACCTCCTGCAGGTCTTGAGAGCTGGCAAAGACCCTCTTTGCTTCTTCTATAGCCTTTTCTGCCTCAGAAACCACATCCGCAGGTAGCTTGTCCCTGCTTTCTCTTAGCACCTTCTCAAGGTTATAAACATGCTGGTCAAGTTGGTTTTTGGCTTCCACCAGCTCTTTCTTTTTCCTGTCTTCCTCTTCGTGAAGCTGGGCTTCCTTTACCATCCGCTCTATCTCTTCTTGGGTTAGACCAGAGGATGCCTGAACCCTTATGGACTGCTCCTTGCCAGTGCCGAGGTCCTTTGCGGTCACGTGTAGTATACCGTCCACATCTATGTCAAAGCATACCTCAATCTTTGGAACGCCCCTGGGTGCAGGTGGAATGCCCGTAAGGTAGAATTTCCCAAGAGACTTGTTGTCCCTTGCCATAGGACGCTCACCCTGAAGCACATGGATCTCCACCTCTGTCTGGTAGTCGCTGGCGGTGGTAAAGGTTTCACACTTCCTGTAGGGTATGGGCGTGTTTCTGGGTATAAGAACTGTCATAACACCGCCGTAGGTCTCCACACCAAGGGAGAGAGGCGTCACGTCCACAAGGAGTATCTCCTTTACCTCACCAGACAGCACGCCCGCCTGTATGGCAGCACCCACCGCCACCACCTCGTCAGGGTTCACACCCTTGTGGGGCTCTTTCCCAAAGAAGTCCTTTATCCTCTGCTGAACCAAGGGAATCCTTGTGGAACCTCCTACAAGCACCACCTCGTCAATATCCTGAGGTCTTAGTTTAGCATCCTCAAGGGCTCTTTTGACTATTTCCATGGTGCGGTCCACAAGGTCTTTTATCATCTCCTCAAGCCTTGCCCTTGTGAGCTTTTTCTGAAGGTGAAGGGGCTGGTTTGTAGAAGGGTCTATTGTAATAAAGGGTAGGTTTATCTCTGTCTCCAGCTTGAAGGAAAGCTCCTTCTTTGCCTGCTCGCTGGCTTCCTTTAGCCTTTGCAGGGCGGTTCTATCCTTCTTTAGGTCAACGCCCGTCTCCTTCTTGAACTCCTCTATGAGCCATTCCATTATCCGCTCGTCTATGTTGGCACCGCCCAGATGGGTATCCCCAGCAGTTGCCTTGACCTCAATAACACCTTCCCCACCCTCAAGGATGGACACATCAAAGGTGCCACCGCCAAAGTCATAAACCAGAATCTTCACATCGCTCTTCTTGTCAAGACCGTATGCAAGGGCTGCAGCGGTTGGCTCGTTGAGGATTCTTAGCACCTCAAGCCCTGCAATCTTGCCCGCATCCTTTGTTGCTTGCCTTTGTCTCTCGTTAAAGTAGGCAGGAACCGTTATAACCGCCTTCGTTATCTTCTCTCCAAGATAGGCTTCCGCGGCTTCTTTGAGCTTTTTTAGCACCTGAGCTCCTACTTCCTCTGGACGCACCTTCCTACCTATGTTGGGTATCTCAAAGCTGGCATCTCCCTTGTCGTCTGCCACCACCTTATAGGAGACTCTCTTAGCTTCCTCAATCACCTCTTCATACTTTCTACCTATGAACCTCTTGGACTCGTAGACCGTGTTTTCAGGGTCAAGGATGGCGCGTCTTTTTGCAGGTTCTCCTACAAGCACCTCCTTTTCCTTTGTCCAAGAGACCACAGAGGGTGTCAGCCTTGAACCCTCCTGGTTGGCAATAACCACAGGCTCATCACCGATAATAACAGCCACCACCGAGTTGGTCGTTCCAAGGTCTATGCCTATTATCTTCTCCGCCATAGGACACCTCCTTCGCTTAGCTTTATGTCATCTAATATAAAACTTTAGTAGAGTTTTGTCAAGT
>JAXSPD010000027.1:0-26925 GCA_037926845.1 Candidatus Pampinifervens yunnanense
TCTTTGATTTTCTCCTCCTTGTGCATGGCAACCCCTGTTCAGTTTACGCTGGAGGATAGGGAAAGAATTATAAGGTTGGAGGAAGGTCAAAAGGCTCTTATGCAGAGAATAGAAGATACAAATAGGAGGATAGAGGATACAAATAAGAGGATAGAGGACATAAACAGACGTATAGATGATACTAATAAGAGGATAGACGATGTGATAAACATAATGCTTTGGGGTTTTGGAGTTTTGTTTGCGGGGATGATGACGCTGATAGGTTTTGTCATATGGGATAGAAGGACCGCCCTTGCTCCTGCCATAAAGAGGACAAGAGATTTAGAGGAGAGAGAAGAGAAAATTGAAAGAGTTCTTAGAGAACTTGCCAGAAAGATGCCAGAGGTAAAGGAAGCCATGCAAAAGGAGGGTTTGCTATGAGTGTGAATATAAACCTTATGGAGGAAGTGCATGTTTAAGAAGGTGCTTGTTGCCAACAGGGGCGAGATAGCCTGTAGGGTCATAAGGGCATGCAAAGAGCTTGGCATAAGGACCGTAGCCATATACAACGAGATAGAGTCCACCGCAAGGCATGTAAAGATGGCAGACGAAGCCTACACGATAGGTGTGAACCCGCTGGACACATACTTGAACGCAGAACGCATCGTGGACCTTGCCCTTGAGGTGGGAGCGGATGCCATACATCCCGGCTATGGCTTTTTGGCAGAGAACGAACACTTTGCAAGGCTTTGTGAGGAGAAGGGCATAAACTTCATAGGACCTCACTGGAAGGTTATAGAGCTTATGGGCGACAAGGCAAGGTCCAAAGAAATCGCCAAAAAGGCAGGGCTTCCCACTGTGCCCGGAAGCGACGGCATTCTCAAGGATGAGCAAGAGGCAAAGCAGATAGCAAGGGAGATAGGCTATCCGGTGCTTCTCAAGGCATCCGCTGGTGGTGGTGGAAGAGGCATAAGGATATGCAGGAACGAGGAGGAGCTTTTGAAAAACTACGAAAGTGCCTACAACGAAGCCCTGAAAGCCTTTGGCAGAGGCGACCTGCTCCTTGAAAAATACATAGAAAACCCACACCACATAGAGTTTCAGGTTCTTGGAGACAAATATGGCAATGTGATACATCTCGGTGAGAGGGACTGCTCAATTCAAAGGAGAAACCAAAAGCTGGTGGAGATAGCGCCTTCGCTGCTTCTAACGCCGGGTAAAAGGGCATACTATGGAGAGCTGGTAGCTCAGGCGGCAAAGGAGATAGGATACTACAGCGCAGGCACTATGGAGTTTGTGGCAGACGAAAAGGGCAACATATACTTCATTGAAATGAACACGCGCATTCAGGTGGAGCATCCAGTCACGGAGATGATAACGGGCGTGGACATAGTAAAGTGGCAGTTAAGGATAGCGGCGGGAGAACCTCTAAGATACAAGCAGGAGGACATAAAGTTCAACGGCTACTCCATAGAGGTGAGGATTAACGCAGAGGACCCCAAGAAGAACTTTGCACCCAGCATAGGGACCATTGAAAGATACTATGCACCCGGAGGCTTTGGTATAAGGGTGGAGCACGCTGCCTCAAGGGGCTACGAGATAACGCCCTACTATGACTCCATGATTGCCAAGCTCATAGTCTGGGCTCCTCAGTGGGAGGTTGCAGTAGACCGCATGAAGGCGGCGTTGGAGACCTACGAAATAACCGGCATAAAAACCACCATACCTATCCTTATTGAAATAATGAAAGACCCAGACTTTAGGGCTGGCAAGTTTAACACCAAGTATTTGGAGACCCACCCGCACCTCTTTGAATACGAAGAGGTGAGGGACAAGGAAGATTTTGTAGCCTTTATATCGGCGGCGATAGCCGCATACCATGGACTATAAAAGGAGGTAAGGCATGCAGGCTGTGGAGATAATGGAGGAAATCCAAGCTCAGCTCAAAGAGCTTGAGAGGTCTGGCTTTAGGAAAAAGGTGCTTATTACAGACCTCACGCCCAGGGACGGTCAGCAGTGCAAGCTGGCAACCCGTGTGCGCACCGATGACCTTCTGCCCCTGTGCGAAAAGTTGGACAAAGTGGGCTTTTATGCGGTTGAGGTTTGGGGCGGTGCCACCTACGACGTGTGCCTCAGATACCTAAAGGAAGACCCCTGGGAGAGGCTAAGGCGTATAAAGGAGGTTATGCCCAACACCAAACTGCAGATGCTCTTTAGAGGTCAAAACATAGTGGGCTACAGACCCAAGTCCGACAAGCTGGTCTACAAGTTCGTAGAGCGGTCCATCGCCAACGGCATAACCGTCTTTAGGGTCTTTGACGCTCTCAACGACAACAGGAACATCCAAACTGCGGTAAAAGCCATAAAGGATCTGGGTGGAGAAGCCCATGCGGAGATAAGCTACACAAGGAGCCCGGTGCATACCATAGACAAGTGGGTGGAGTATGCCCTTGAGATAGCGGAGATGGGTGCGGACTGGCTGTCCTTCAAGGACGCCACTGGTATTATTATGCCCCTTGAGACCTACACCATAATAAAGAGGATAAAGGAGGCCACTGGCGGTAAACTGCCCGTGCTCCTGCACAACCACGACATGAGCGGAACCGCCATCGTGAACCACATGATGGCAATACTTGCCGGCGTGGACATGGTGGACACGGTGCTTTCGCCCTTGGCTTTTGGCTCTTCTCATCCGGCTACAGAGTCTGTGGTGGCAATGCTTGAGGGCACGCCCTTTGATACAGGTCTTGACCTCAAGAAGATAGAAGAGTGTGCGGAGATTACCAAACAGATACGCAAGAAATACAAGAAATATGAGACCGAGTATGCGGGCGTGAACGCCAAGGTGCTTATTCACAAGATACCGGGCGGAATGATATCCAACATGGTTGCCCAGCTCATAGAAGCAAACGCCATAGACAAGATAGAAGAAGCCCTTGAGGAAGTGCCTAACGTGGAGAGGGACCTGGGCTATCCGCCACTTCTAACGCCCTCCTCCCAAATAGTGGGTGTGCAGGCAGTTCTGAATGTGATATCTGGCGAGAGATACAAGGTGATAACCAAAGAGGTAAGGGACTATGTGGAGGGCAAATACGGAAGACCACCAGGTCCTATTTCAAAGGAGCTGGCGGAGAAGATACTGGGACCTGGAAAAGAACCAGACTTTTCTGTGCGTGCTGCAGACTTGGCGGACCCTAACGACTGGGACAAGGCATACGAAGAGACAAGGGCTCTCCTCGGAAAAGAGCCTACCGACGAAGAGGTGCTACTGTATGCCCTTTTCCCCATGCAGGCAAAGGACTTCTTTGTAGCAAGGGAGAAGGGAGAACTTCAGGCGGAACCCATAGAAGAGTTGGCAGAAGCCACAGAGGTAAAGCCAGGCACTGTGCCAGGTGCGGCGCCTGTGGAGTTTGAGGTCATATACCATGGAGAAAAGTTCAAGGTAAAGGTAGAAGGCGTAAGCGCCCACGCAGAGCCGGGCAAGCCAAGGAAATACTACGTAAGGGTAGACGGAAGGCTAGAAGAGGTTCAGCTTACACCACAGCTTGAAGCCATACCCTCTGGCGGTGTTCCTCAGGCGGTAGCTCAGGCGGAGGAAAAGGGCATACCAAAAGCCACACAGCCTGGAGATGCCACCGCACCCATGCCAGGAAGGGTGGTGCGCGTGCTGGTGCAAGAAGGTCAGCCCGTGAGCGAGGGTCAAACGGTTGCCATCGTAGAGGCAATGAAGATGGAAAATGAAATACACGCACCCATAACCGGCGTGGTCAAGAAAGTCTTTGTAAAGCCCGGCGATAATGTGACGCCCGATGATGCTCTCTTGAGGATAGAGCCAGTCAAGCCAGAGGGCGATACCTACGGCTGAAAAGAAGGGGGCCCATGCCCCCACCTGTTTTATAATATTACCTATGCTAAAAGAAGGAGACGTGGCACCAGATTTTTGCCTTGAGGGTATTGACGAAGAGGGAAAAGAGGGTAAGTTCTGTCTAAGGGACATGCTCTCCTCACCCCTTATACTTTACTTCTATCCCAAGGATGACACGCCAGGTTGCACCCAAGAAGCCTGCGACTTTAGGGACAACCTAAATAGCCTAAGGTCAAAGGGCTATAGGGTTGTTGGTGTAAGCCCAGACAGCCTCCAGTCTCACAAAAAGTTCAAAGAAAAATACGGGCTCAATTTTATCCTGCTGAGCGACCCTCAGAAGGCGGTCCTCAGGGCTTATGGAGCCTACGGCAAGAAAAAGATGTATGGAAAAGAAACAGAGGGCGTAATTAGGAGCACCTTTGTGCTATCCCCAGAGGGGAAGATATTAAAAGCCCTCTACAATGTAAAGGCAAAGGGGCATGTGGAATCACTTATCAGACAACTTGACACAGCAATCTAGTAGGTTGTATAATGGTAAACAGAATAACTAATAAAGGAGGTATATAAGATGAAGAGGTTCATAGCCCTTGGAGTGGTAGGTCTCGCCATACTTGCAGCATCCTGCCAGCAGAAGCCTGCAGAACAGCCAGCGCAACCTGCACAGGAGCAGCAACAACAGCCCGCTGGAGAGCAGCAGCAACAGCCTGCTGGAGAACAGCAGCAGCAACAACAGCCTGCTGGAGAGCAACAACAACAGCCCGCTGGAGAACAGCAACAACAACAGCAGCCGGCTGGTGAGCAGAAGAAGTAAGGTAGAAATTGGGGGCTTTGCCCCCCTCTATTAAACTTTCTTTTTAGGAGAAAGACGCATGTATGCGGTAATAGAAACAGGTGGGAAGCAATTTAAAGTGGAAAAGGGCACAAGGCTAAAGGTTGAAAAGCTGCTTCAGGATGTCGGTGCTACCCTTGAGCTTACACCACTTATGCTTAGAAAAGAAGATGGCTCTGTGGAGCTTGGTAAGGGCAAGGTTATAGCAGAGGTTTTATCTCATGGAAGGCACAAGAAGGTTATTGTCTTCAAGTTTAGGGCAAAGAAAAACTACAAGCGTTGGAAAGGGCACAGACAGCCCTACACGGAGATACTCATAAAGGATATACAGGAGGTTTGACATGGCATCCAAGGCAAGCGGAGGTTCAACCAGAAACGGAAGAGATAGCCATTCTAAAAGGCTTGGTGTAAAAAGGCACGACGGACAGATAGTAAGGGCAGGAAACATAATTATAAGACAGAGAGGCACGCGCATATACCCCGGTGCAAATGTAGGTATGGGATCAGACTTTACCCTCTTTGCCCTTATTGACGGTGTGGTGAAGTTTGAAAATAGAAGGAATAAAAAGGTGGTAAGCGTTCTACCCTTAGAGGCTGCTACAACCTAAGCTTCTTATCACTTCCTCTGTAGCCCACAATGCTTTCTATTGCCTGCGCTAATTCTCTAATCTCCCTTTGTGCCCCCTCGTGGGTTCTTAGGCTTATGAAGTTGTCAAGGGAGACCCTTGGCACCGTCCAGTAGAACCTTGTCTTCATAAACTGGGGCAGTATGCCCCTTGCCAGCTCTCTGGCTACTTGTTTTTCCGTCATAGCTTTGTAGAGGTCTTGAAGGTCTTGCACATACCATCTTATCTTTTTCAGGAACAGGGAGTTCCACGGCTCTTCCACAGGCTCTTCAAGGGATGCCTGTTTGTTGCTATTTGCCTGTTTTCTGAGGTGGCTTGGGACATAAAAATCTGGTTCGTAGCTCACATACCTTCTGCTTACTTCGTTGTAAGAGCCAAAGCGGTGCCTATGCCACTGACGAGCAACAAAGAGCGGACACTCTACCACAAAGGTGTAGTAATCCATATCTGTGCCAAGCTCAAGGCTATCCACAAGTCCAACCCAGCCTGAGGAGGTTTCCACCTTATGCTTTATATAAGCTTTATCCGTGGAGTAGTCCTCTGGGTCTTCGTTCTGTAAAAGGGCGGTGGTAGCTGGTAGTTTGTTCTGGAGGAATTCTATGATATTAGGCGGGAAAAGCTCCATGACATTTATGTAGTTTCTGAGGTTTAACCATATGTATCCTCCCGAGTAGTAGACTTGCACTGCAGGGCTTGGAAGTCTCCGAAGTATCTCCACCCATAGGTCTTGGGTTGCCTCAAAGGCTATGACCACATGTTCAAAGGGTGAGGCATGCCTGTGCTGTAGAAGATACCTTATGAGCTTTATATCCCTTTCCTTGTTAACCTCCTCGTCCTTTGCAAAGGACACACGGGCGCACCGGACTATCCTTTGGTCAGAGCCCATTAGGTATATCTTCATAAGGCCTCCAGGAGCTTTTTTATTCCGGTGCTTGCTGGTTCTCTTATTATAACATCTGCCAAGGAGGATATGGGTGTCTCTTCTGGGTTTATTTCTATAAGTTTTGCTCCGTGCCTCTTTGCCACATGGGGAAGCTCCGCAGCAGGATAAACCACCGCAGAGGTGCCTATGGATACAAACACCTGACAGGACTTAGCCCACTGGTAAGCGGTTAGCAGGGCATCCTCTGGCAGAGCCTCACCAAACCAGACCACGTCAGGTCTAACAAGACCGCCGCATTCTCTGCAGGTGGGTGGAAGCTGTGGTTGGCTCGTGGAGTAGTCATAATATACTACCCCGCAGGAGAGACACCTTACCCTCCATATGTTCCCATGAAGCTCTAAAAGCCTTTTAGAGCCTGCCTTCTGGTGGAGTCCATCCACATTTTGAGTGATAAGTAGGAAATCGTCTCCATACCTCTTTTCAAGATCCACAAGGGCAATGTGTCCGGCATTGGGTTCTGCCTTTGCTATTATGGAACGTCTCCAAAGATACCACTCCCACACAAGGGCAGGGTCCTTCTGGAAAGCCTGCGGTGTTGCCAGGTCTTCTGGCCTGAAGCTTTTCCACAGACCACCTGGACCCCTAAAGGTGGGCACGCCGCTCTCGGCGGATATACCCGCACCAGTAAGAAGGGCAATTCTCATTCTAGATAAATTTTACCTTTTCTCCACAATAAGGCTTTTGAGAGGTGCGACCGCTTGCAGGAATTCCTGTTGTTCTCTTGGAGGCACCCTATACTTATCAAGCACACCCTTTGTGATTTCTACAAACCTGGTCCAATCAGATTCACTTATACCAAGTCCCTCGTGAGCAGTTTTCATATCCCTGCCTGTGTATATACAGGGTCCACCTGTGGCACTGCACACAAAATCAGTTAGGTGTGCTATAAGTCTGTTTTTGCTGTCGTTGCTCAAGCCTTTAAAGTAAACACCAAGCTGTTTGTCGGTCACGAGAGCAACAGCCAGGTCTTTGACAACTGCGGATATGGCATCGTAGCCACCCAAACGCTCATACAAGCTTTTTGCTGGTCTCTCCTTGCCCTGAGACATGGCAAGGGATGTTCCCTGAGCACAGGATGACTCTGCCCTCAAAGGTGCTATAGCACCTAAGATAGTAAGGGTGGTCATAATGGCTATTCCTTTACGCATAGCAACACCTCCTTTGGATTTTGACCAGTGATAAGTGTAGGGTTATTTATCTGACTTTTCAGTGTCTAAGTCACAAAAGTGCCTCCTTTTTCAAAAGCTCCCTGTTTCTGATTATTATCTGTCCCCTTCTTACTTCCAACAGCCCATCCATTTCTAACCTTTTTAGTATTCTTGTTACCACCTCTCTAGAGGTGCCTATTTTTCTGGCTATCTCCTCGTGCGTTTCCTCCAGGATACCCCTATCCCTACCCTTCTCGTAGAGATATCTTAAAAGTCTTCTATCTACACGTTTTGAAATTACCTCGTTGAACATTATAAAGCTTTGATATATGTTCTTTGCTATCATGGTCATGAAAAACTCACGCCAGTATGAGTATTTATCAAACATTTCCCTAAAGGTCCTATCATCAACCACCAACAGTGTAGAGTCTCTTTCAGCCTCGGCAAAGGCTGGATACGGTATTTTTTTTAACAAGGAGACGGTTACAAACATGCAAGCTTCGCCCTTTTCAATGTTGTAAAGAGGTATTTCCCTGCCACTGTCCAGAGCAAGATACACCCTCAAAGAACCCTCTACTACAATGGGACATATTCCACACATATCGCCAGGGCTAAGGAGAGGTTGTCCGGATTTAGCTTCCACAAATTGAGCCCTTTGAGCAAGCACCCTTTTAAAATCTCCATCCGCTTGCGGGAATAAGCTGTTGACCACTGAGTTGAGCTTCTCTGAGCTCATGGCAGGCCTCCACAGAATAATCAGTTTGTCCTATAAAATTGTATGCTATGCGTAGATTTTTCAAGGATGTTCCAGAGGAGCTCTGGCGTAGCTACCACTGGCAAGTGCAAAACAGGATAAAGACAAAGGAAGATCTTAAAAGATACATAAGGCTAACGCCAGAGGAGGAAAAGGGCATAGACCTTACCGCAGGGCTGTATCCGATGGCGATAACGCCCCATTATCTTTCCCTTATAGACCCAGAAGACCCCCAAGACCCCATAAGGCTTCAGGCCATACCAAGGGCTGTGGAGGTGGACGATAGAATCCAGAGCATGGGCGAGCCAGACCCCTTCAGAGAGGAGGGTCAAGTGCCTGGGCTTACTCACAGGTATCCCGACAGGGTTCTCTTTACCCTCACCACCTTCTGTGCAGTTTACTGCAGGCACTGTATGAGGAAGAGGATTTTCCAAGAAGGCGAGAGGGCAAGGACAAGGGAGGAGATTGACAGGTTTTTGGAATATGTTAGGTCTCACGAAGATATAAGAGATGTGCTTCTTTCTGGCGGTGAGCCCCTTTCGGTGGGCAACGAAAAGCTGGAGTATGTGCTTTCAAGGCTTAGAGAGATACCACATGTGGAGATAATAAGGATTGGCACAAGGCTTCCGGTGCTTGCACCCCAGAGGTTTTTTGACAGAGAACTATTGAAAATCCTTGAAAAATACTCGCCCATCTGGATAAACACCCACTTTAACCATCCCGTGGAAATCACGGAGGAATCCGTAGAGGCGGTTGAGCTATTGCTAAGGCACGGGGTGCCGGTTAACAACCAAACGGTTTTGCTAAAGGCTGTAAACGACAAGCCAGAAGTAATCTTGGATCTTATGAGAAAGCTCCTCAGGATAAAGGTTAGACCCGTGTATCTATTCCACTGCGACCCCGTGAAAGGAGCAGTGCACTTTAGGACCAGTCTTGAAAAGGGCCTTGAGATAATGGAATACCTAAGGGGTAAAATATCCGGCATGGGTATACCCACCTATGCGGTAGACCTGCCCGGCGGAAGGGGCAAGGTTCCTATAAATCCAAGCTACATAGTCCACAGAGAGGGAGACACATACACTTTTAAGAGCCCTCTTGGTGGCTATGTGGAATACACCATAAGAGATGCGGAGATATATTAGAGCCTTGCTACTTTCTCTTGTGGATGCCTTTAGAGAAAACCTTGGCTACCATAGTGCGTCCCTCACCTACCAGTTTCTGACGGTTATAGGTTCTGTGGTGATGCTCCTTGGCTTTGTATCTATGTATCTACCCTTCCTTGAGCCAGCTAGGGTTTACGAGTATGTGAAGGGACTTATTCCTTCCCATGCGGAGCTTGTTCTTGACAAGATACTTCCCGTGTATGAAAAGAGAGCTTCTGGATCTTTGCTTTCTGTGGTCCTTGCCTACTATTTTTCTCTGTCTTTTGCTAGAGCTTTGAATGTATCCTTTGGTTTTGCATACGGGCGCAGGCCTCTGGAAAACGAGTTTTTCTTCTGGGTCCTGATGCCCCTTCTTCTCATACTCTACACAACCGCCCTATCTATTGGCGTAGCCCTTTTAGCTATAGCTAAATCCTTTCTTGGAGGACTATACCAAAGATTGACAGAGGTTCTTAACTTTTTACTCTTGTTTTTTATAGTGGGAATGCTTTACTCTTCTTACTTTCGTCCCAGAAGGCCTATCCTTTTTGCTTCAGCCTTTACCGCCTTACTACTCTTAATACTAAATAAACTTTTTGCGCTAATGGTAGTAAAACTGCTCACCCTCAGTCCATTGTATAGCGTTATAGGTTCTCCACTCTTGTTTCTTGTATGGCTATACTATTCCTTCTTCTGTCTACTTTTGGGTGTGTGCTTCATTAAAAGGTTAGACGAGCCTCTCTAAGAGGTTGTTGGCGCCGTTGAGCTTTTGGTAGGCAGAGGAGAGCACGTAGTATATTTGCTCGCCCTCAGCTATAGAGAGGTCATAGAGGGTGACGCTAAGGTCTTTGAGCACTTGGTAGAGTGTGGTGTAGAGGCTCTCGTCCAGTTTTTTCTCAGGGTTTGGTATCTCTCTGTAGGTTTGCATTATGTAGTCGCACATGCCCTTTATGCTTTTGGCTATGTTGAGTATTTCTGGGTCATGGGCATAGAGCTGTAAAACCTCTTGGTATCTCTCCTCTATCTCCTGAGCAGTGCTTCTGAAGAGTATGTCTTCTAAGAAAAACACTTCTTGGTCCATCTTTCAACCCTCCACTATAAATATGGTCTGTTGAAAGGCATTTTCAACTGAGTTTTTCCTCAAGAAAGAGAAGGATTTCCTCAAGGTTATGTGCCTGCTTTAGTTCTTCAATGTTATGCGTTTTGTAGCCTATGATGGGCTTTCTTAGGATTAGAGCGTAGGCTATCTCCGAGAGTGTGCCCCAGTGTCCACCTACGGCAACCACCGCATCCCCGCTGGCTACCACAAGGGGGTTCCTGTTCCAGCTCATACCTGTTCTTATCCTTATGTCCACATAGGGGTTTGCCTCATCGCCTTCGTAGGAGGGTAGTATGCCCACCGTTAGCCCACCCTCTTCCTTTGCTCCCTTGCAAACCGCCTCCATCACACCCCCACGCCCACCGCATACCACAACCCATCCCCTTTTTGCTATCTCCCTACCCAAGGCGTATGCCAGCCTGTATTCTTCGTCCTCGGGCTTTGCACTGGAAGATCCTATAACAGAGACCTGCCTCATTTAAGTATGGATTTTACCAACTCCGTAAAGCTCGGGTTGAGTACGGTCAAGCCAAGCAGGACAAGGGCTATGAGCACCTTGAGATACAGCTCTAACCTTTGTATTCTGGCTTCAAGCCTTGCTTCAAGCATATCCATCTTCCTCTCCAACTCCAGTTTGACAATCTGAAGCTCTTCCTTTGTGACCAGCTCCTTGGTAAGCTCTTCCTTTAGTTCGGCTTTCAGTATGGGCTTTTGTTCCCTTGCCTTGTCCTCTATAACCCGAAGACTCTCTTCCAGCACCTTCACCACCCTCTCCGCTTTTTCTTTCCCAAGCTCCTCCTCTAACATTTTGTAAACTTCATAGCTTATCATAGCCATAATTATACGCCGACCTTTAGGCTTTGACCCAACACCCCTCTAAGATACTGCCCCGTGTAAGACTTTGGGTTTTCTGCCACCTCCTCCGGCGTGCCTACAGCCACCAGCTCACCGCCTCTGTCTCCTCCCTCTGGTCCCAGGTCTATTACCCAGTCCGCACACTTTATCACATCAAGGTTATGCTCTATTACCACCACCGTGTTGCCCTTGTCCACAAGCCTCTGGAGTATGTCTATGAGCTTTTTCACATCGTCCATGTGAAGTCCCGTGGTAGGCTCGTCAAGCAAATAGAGGGTTCTGCCCGTTTCCTTTTTGGAAAGCTCTCTGGATAGCTTTATCCTTTGGGCTTCTCCTCCGGAGAGGGTTGTGGCGGGCTGTCCCAGCCTTATGTATCCAAGTCCTATGTCCTTTAGGAGCTGGAGCTTTTTTCTGATGGTTGGCACATTTTCAAAGAACTCGTAGGCTTCGTCCACGGTCATATCAAGCACATCCGCTATGTTCTTGCCCTTGTAGAGAATGTCCAGCGTCTCCCGGTTGTATCGCTTGCCCTTACACACATCGCAGGGCACATACACGGGCGGTAAAAAGTGCATCTCCACCTTTATCACGCCCTCTCCTTGGCAGGCTTCACACCTGCCACCCTTTACATTAAAGGAAAACCTGCCGGCATTGTAGCCCCTTGCCCTTGCCTCTGGTGTTTGGGCAAAGAGCTCCCGGATGTGGTCAAAGACCTTGGTGTAGGTGGCAGGGTTGGACCTAGGTGTCCTTCCTATGGGCGACTGGTCTATGTTTATCACCTTGTCAAAGTGTTCAAGCCCCTCAATGCGCTCAAAGCCCTCCGCTTCCGGCGTGCCACCGTAGAAGACCGCCCTTGCGTATTCCCAGAGGATATCGTATAGCAGGGTGGACTTGCCACTGCCAGAAACACCGGTTATGCACACAAAAAGCCCCACAGGGATATCCACAGTGATGTTCTTTAGGTTGTGCCTTTTTGCACCCACAATTCTTAGCCACTTGTCCTCAGGCTTTCTCCTCCTTGAGGGCACCTCAATGGACAGCCTGCCAGAGAGGTAAGCACCTGTCAAAGAGCGCTCATCAGAGAGCATCTCCTCCACCGTGCCACAGAAGACCACCTCACCGCCCTTTTTACCAGCCCCTGGACCCATGTCCACCACCCAGTCCGCACTGAGGATGGTCTCTGGGTCATGTTCTACCACTATCACCGTGTTTCCCAAGTCCCTGAGGTCCTTTAGGGTCTTTATAAGCTTGTCCGTGTCCCTTGGGTGAAGTCCTATGGAGGGCTCATCCAAAACATAGAGCACACCCGTGAGCTTGGATCCTATCTGGGTTGCAAGCCTTATGCGTTGCATCTCCCCGCCCGAGAGGGTGGTGGCACTGCGTGCCAAGTCAAGGTAATCCAAGCCCACATTTATCAAAAAGCCCAGCCTGTCGGATATTTCCTTTATGAGCCTCTCCGCCACCAGCAGGTCCTTGCCACTGAGCTTATGAATAAGTTGGTCAAAAAACTCCTTTGCCTGTCCTATGGGCATGCGCACCACATCCCATATGCTTTTGCCATCCACCAGCACCGCAAGGGCTTCCTGCCTTAGCCTTGCACCACCGCACTCTGGACAGGGCTTTTCTCGGATAAACTCCGATATCTCCTCCCTTAGCCTCTCAGACTCCTCCTCCAGAAAGCGTCTCTCAAGGTGTTTTACAATACCCTCAAAGCTACCCCCCTCCACGGACCCACCATACAGGAGAAGACTTTTTACACTCTGAGGCAGGTCTCTAAAAGGCGTCCTGGGGTCATACCCCAGCTTCCTGAGGATGTTCATTATGGGATATCGCAGGTAGTCAAAGAAGGAGGAGTCCGTTATCCTAAAGGCGTCCACCGCCGGCTCCTTTTCATCCACTAAGAGCCTTACATCCACCTCCCACTTGACGCCAAGCCCCTTACAAAGGGGGCAGGCACCGTAGGGAGAATTAAAGGAAAAGAGCCTTGGAGAAAGCTCAGGGATAGAAAAGCCATGGTCTGGACAGGTAAGACGTTCGCTGAAAAGCTCTTCCCTCTGGCTCTCCACATCCTCAACCTTTAAAAGCCCTTTTGAAAGCTCAAGAGACTTTTCCATGGCTGTGAGCAGTCTTGCCCTCTCTTCCTCCTCCAAGGTTAGCCTGTCCACCACAAGGTCTATATGGTGCTTTTTGTTTTTGTCAAGGGGTGGCACTTCCAAAATCCTCATGTATTCGCCGTCCACCTTGATCCTTGAAAAGCCCATGCGGTCAAGCTCTTTGAAAAGCTCCCTAAACTCGCCCTTTTTGCCCCTCACAAGGGGAGACAGAACCGCTATGCGTTTCCCCCTGTATTTTTCCCAAACCTTCTCCAATATCTCATGGGCGGATAGCCCCTCCAAGAGCCTCCCGCACTCAGGACAGTGGGGCTTTCCTATGTTTGCCCAGAGCACCCTCATGTAGTCGTAAATCTCCGTCACAGTTCCCACCGTGGATCGTGGGTTTTTGGAGGTGGTCTTTTGGTCTATGGCTATGGCGGGCGACAGCCCCTCTATTATGTCCACCTCAGGCTTTTCCATAATACCCAGAAACTGCCTTGCGTAAGAGGACAGAGACTCCACATACCTTCTTTGACCCTCTGCGTAAATGGTATCAAAAGCCAAGGAGGACTTACCAGAGCCAGAGGGTCCGGTGATGACCACCAGCTTCTCCTTTGGAATGTCAAGGTTTATGTTTTTGAGGTTGTGCTGGCGGGCACCTCTTATGATAATCCTGTCGTAGCTCATAGCAGGGGTAGGGTCTCAAAATCCTTTAATTTTTGAGGTGTTTTGTAGGGGGATATCTGATAGGGTATTTCTGGCTTTTTGCCCTCCGAAAGCTCCTGAATTGTAAGGACTTGCACCTTTGGAAAATCCCTCTTTGTGATGGGACAGTGATAATAACCCGCCTGAAGGGCTTCCTCCAGCATGGGCTTTGTGGGATCTTCCAGCGTTATGAAAAGTCCAATCTGGGCTTTCTCCCTTTCCACCACCACCTTTAGCTCCCTTATGTCCTTTACTGACACTTTACCACTCTTTACCCGCACGATGGCTTTGCCCACCTTGTCCTTGTCCATGTAAAAGTATACAAGACCGTCTATGCCCCTGTCCGCACCCCTCTTTTTGTCCGCATAGGGTCTTGCGGACACAAGGGACAAGGTCCAGTATTGGAACTGAAACCTATCCTGCTGTGCCAAAGCCCTTGCACCAGCCAAGTCCACAGGCTCTCCCACCACTTTGTAGTCCTTGCCCGGCTCAAGCCCAAAGGTGTTTTTTAGCCTCCACTTTATCAGGTTTATGGCAAGATGGGTGATATCTATTCCTATCCAAGCCCTTCCAAGCCTCTGAGCTATCGCCACCGTGGTCCCACAACCACAGAAAGGGTCCAGCACCACATCCCCCTCCTTTGAACTTGCCAATATGAACCTTTCAAGTAGGCTTTCGGGCTTTTGCGTTGGATAGCCAAGTCTTTCCCTTGCTTGGGAGTTTATGGGTGGTATAGGCCACCAGTCTTCAGGAATTTTGCCCTCAGGGTGTGGCTGGTAGGACTTCTCAACCCCTTCGTGTTTACCCCATGCCCATGGACTTTTTCTCTTTGAAATGTCAAGCCCGTAGGGAATGCGTATTGCCTCTGGATAAAAGTTGTAATCATCAGACTTGGTATAAAAGAGTATTATGTCGTGCTTTTTGGCAAAGTATCTCTTGCTTCGTCCTCCACCTGTATAGCACCATACTATCTCATTCCTAAAGTTTTTATGCCCAAAGATGGCATCCATAAGCACCTTGAGGTAGTGGCTTGTGGTGGGGTCGCAGTGCAAATATATGCTTCCGGTGGGCTTTAGGACCCTCTTTAGCTCCAAAAGCCTTGCGCACATCATAGTAAGGTAAGCCATCATATCGTTTCTCTTTATAAAGTTCCTAAAGGCGAGCATCATATCCACTACCTGACTGGGGGCTGTCTCCACTATTCCCTGAAAGGTTCTTTCTGTCTCCTCCGTCCAGTGCCAAGTGTCCTCAAAGGCGGTAATCTGTGCCTGCGAGGGCTCGCCGGTAGGCTCTTTGAAAAGCACATTGTAGTCAGCCTTAGAGTTAAAGGGCGGGTCAAGATATATAAGGTCTACGGATTCGTCCGCTATATACTTCCTCAAGACTTCAAGATTGTCCCCGTAGTAAAGCGTATTTTCCATAGCTTGCAAATTTAATATAATATACCTCTCGGTAAGTCGGGTGAAAAAATAATAACAGCAGGATGCTCCTGTATATTCCTAATTGTTTACTTCAAACCTTTAATAAGTGGTCAGCCATATGGTAGGAAGATTGAGCTATGGAGAACAAAACCTTACGTTCTATACCTGTTAGCTTTTCAAGGTTTAAGAGTATATCGCTTTGAGTAGGGTCTTGCATATTCAACAAATCTTGAAGCTTTTCTTCCAAAACAATGGAGTAGTCTAGTATACTTCTAAGTTGCACATTCTTACCTGTATAGCCATCTATGATTTCCTGTCCTATCTTTACATCCTTCAGAAAGGCTATCTTATCCACACCAAGAATTTCGTCTATTAGCGAAAAAAGACCCATTAGATAGGCTTCAGATTCATATCTAGGATTTATAATCTCTGCAATCTTTTGAGCTATCAAAGCTCTTATAAGTGATTTCCTCCATAGCTCAGGGTTTTCTACAGAAACATAGTCATTCATTGCAAGAACCAGCAAAAAGTTTCTTAGATTCTTCAAACCTAGCATAGCACAGGCTTGTTCTACACTTTTTATCTCCTTTATAGGAGAATAGTAAGCGGAGTTAACAAGTCGGAGAATTTTTGCACTCATACCCACATCCGTGGCTATAAGATTTGCAATTTCTTTTGTGCTCTGCGCCGAGTGGGATACTGCAATAAGCTTAAGTAAGGTGTGTTTCAAGTAGGGGGCTGTCTGAAATTCTTTGAGTATAAAAGGGCTTTCTAGATATATACCCTGAAAAAGGTCGCCAACGGTGATTGCTTTATTGTATTCCTCTTCGGTTTCTATCCTTGATACTAAAAGACTCTTTGATTTAGCTTTTGAAAGGTCCAATAACTTTTGGTTAATCCTTTTTACATCCACTGATAGTATGCTTACCTTATCTAGAAGGCTGGCCATCTTTTCCTTCTCCAGATACTTCTCGTCCAAGCTGAATATTACCCCCCTTTCTGTATACCTATCTATAGCGTTGAGGATTTGTTTATAAACCATCTCACCCACAGGCACCTGCGGTTCCATTATTTCTATTATTAATTTCTTTGGGTCTAGGGATTCTAGAGCCTTGTTTATAAGTGAGTCAAGGGACACATTTATCATAACTTTTTTCCCCTCCCCTATTCTGTCTATACCCTGTTCCAGTATTATCTCTATTATTATATAAGTAGCTCTGCTGTAGGGGACTTCTTTGGGATACTCCTGTATTCGGTCCCTTTTCCTGAGAAAGACTTCAAAAGCAACCCTCTTGCCCTCTTTGTTAAATATGGGCTGCTTTGCTATAAGAAAGCTCATCCATGACCCCTTTCAATTCAGGATACAGGGGAAATTGTTGACAAATCTCTACAACCTCCCTGCCTACCCTTTCAATCACCTGGGCATCCTCTATGTTCTGTATCACTTGGGCTATAAGCCTGGCTATGAGCCTCATTTCCTCTTCCTTCATGCCTCTGGTGGTCATGGCGGGCGTTCCAATCCTTATACCGCTTGTCTTTGTAGGGGGTAGTGGGTCAAAGGGAACTGCGTTCTTGTTTACCGTTATGTTTGCCCTGCCAAGGGCGTCCTCTGCCTGTTTGCCGGTTATGCCCTTGTCTCTTAGGTCAAGAAGCACTATGTGGCTGTCTGTTCCCCCAGAGACCACCTTAAAGCCAAGTCTTATGAACTCCTCCGCCATGGCTTGAGCGTTTAGGACCACCTGCCTTGCGTAAGCCTTGAACTCCTCACTCATAGCCTCTTTAAAAGCGACCGCCTTGGCGGCAATTACATGCATAAGGGGTCCCCCCTGTATTCCCGGAAAGACGCTTTTGTCTATGTCTTTGGCAAACTCCGCCTTGCAGAGGATAAAGCCCCCTCTTGGACCCCTCAGGGTCTTGTGGGTTGTGGAGGTAACGAAGTGTGCATATGGCACTGGGTTTGGATATACACCGCCAGCGATAAGCCCCGAGTAGTGTGCCATGTCCACCATAAGGTATGCGCCCACCTCTTGGGCTATATGGGCAAAACGTTCCCAGTCTATAACTCTTGGATAGGCGGAGGCTCCTGCCACTATGAGCTTTGGCTTGTGTTCCTTTGCCAACCTATAGACCTGGTCATAGTCTATGAGCTCCGTTTCTGGGTTTAGCCCATAGTAGACTGCATGGTAGACCTTTCCGGAGAAGTTTACCTTTGCACCGTGAGTAAGGTGTCCTCCGTGAGCGAGGTCCATACCCAGTATGGTATCGCCGGGCTTTAGAACAGCCATATAGACAGCCATGTTTGCCTGAGAGCCAGAGTGTGGCTGGACGTTGGCATGCTCCGCTCCATAGAGTTCTTTTACTCTCTTTATGGCAAGGTCTTCCGCAATATCCACAAACTCACAGCCACCGTAATACCTTTTGTGTGGTAGCCCCTCTGCATACTTGTTGGTGAGCACAGAGCCCTGTGCCTCCATAACCGCAAGGGATGTGAAGTTTTCTGAGGCTATAAGCTCCAAGTGATAGAATTGTCTTTTGTATTCCTTTACTATGGCTTCGTATATTTCTGGGTCTGTTTGCTTTAGGTGTCTCATGCTTAATATTTTACTCCCATTCTATGGTGGCTGGTGGTTTTGAGGATACATCGTATACCACCCTGTTTATTCCCTTTACCTCGTTTATTATCCTTCTCATCACATGGTCAAGGAAATCATATGGAAGTCTCGACCAGTCTGCGGTCATTCCGTCGGAGCTATCCACAGCCCTTAGCCCCACCACCCTTTCATAGGTCCTCACATCACCCATAACGCCCACGCTTTTTACTGGCAAAAGCACCGCAAAAGCCTGCCAGACCTTGTTGTAAAGCCCCCAATTCTTTAGCTCTTCTATGAAGATACGGTCCGCTTCCCTTAATATTTCCAAGTCCTCTCTTCGGACCTCCCCCAGTATTCTTATGGCAAGACCGGGACCGGGGAAGGGATGTCGCATGAGAAGCTCTTCGGGCACTCCCAAAAGTCTTCCCACCTGACGCACCTCGTCTTTAAAGAGTTCCCTGAGGGGCTCAAGAAGCCTCAGCCTCATCCTTTCTGGAAGACCTCCCACGTTATGATGGGTTTTTATGACCTTGGCACCGGGGATGCCGGCGCTTTCTACCACATCGGGATAGAGGGTTCCCTGAAGGAGAAACTCTGCCCCAGATTTCTGGGCTTCTCTTTCAAAGACCTCCACAAAGGTATGCCCCACGATTTTTCTTTTTTCCTCTGGGTCTTCTACACCCCTCAGCCTTTCCAAAAACAACTCCTCCGCATCCACTCGGTAGAAGGGTAGGTTCATCTTCCTAAAATAGCCCTCCACCTCCTCCACCTCTCCCTTTCTCAAAAGCCCGTGGTTCACAAACACGCAGGTGAGCTGGTTTCCTATCGCCCTATATGTAAGAAGCGCCGCCACCGTTGAGTCCACACCTCCAGACAGAGCGCATATGACCTTTGCGTCTTTGACCTCCTCCTTTATCTCCTCTATCTTTTCCTCAACAAAATTACCCATGCTCCAGTTTCGCTGGGCTTGAGCAACCTTAAAGAGGAAGTTTCTCAGAAGCTCCTTCCCAAATTGGGTATGAGCCACCTCTGGGTGAAACTGCACACCATATATGGCTTTGTTTTTGTGCCTTATGACCGCATAGGGAGAGTTTTCTGAGCTTGCGAGAGCTTCAAAGCCCTCAGGAAGCCTTACCGCCTTGTCCGCATGGCTCATCCATACGTCAAATTCCTTTGGTAAACCTTCAAATAGTGGGTCTTCCTTTAGAACTTTTAGCTTTGCTCTTCCGTATTCTTGTTTTTGAGACTTTTCCACCACACCGCCCAGCTGATGCACTATAGCCTGAAGTCCATAGCATATGCCCAGGATGGGAATGTTAAGGTTGTATAGCTCTGGGTCTGGGAGGGGTGCGTCCTGTTCGTATACAGAGGCTGGACCGCCGGAGAATATAAGGCAGTAGGGGTTTCTCTCCCTTACCTCCTTGTGGCTTATGCCATAGTGCACTATCTCGCTGTATACACCAAGCTCCCTTACCCTTCTTGCAATAAGCTGAACATACTGAGAGCCGAAGTTTAGTATAAGGGCTGGCCTTTTTACCACCTATTTAATTATACATTGTCTGTCTTGACGAACAAGGGGTGATATCTATACTAACAACTAAGGAGGTTAGGAAGATGGTAGAGGAGGTCTTATCAAGGATAAACAAGGAGTTTAAAGAAGGCTTAAGCCTTGAGTTGCCAGATGGTTCTTGCATTGGAAAAGGGCAACATAGGATAAGGGTCCTAAATGGGGGTGTGCTAAAGGAGATATTGAGGGACCCAGAGATGGGCTTTGGTGAGGCCTATATGAGAGGCTATATACTAATAGAAGGGGACCTAGAGATGGTTCTCAGGGCATGCATGGAATATGCAGGTTTGGAGGAAAGCGAGGGCTTCAAGGGCGCACTTGCAAACCTTGTGAGATGGGTCTTGCGAGCTATTGGGTTAATCAAGGGCATTGAAGGGAAAGAGGTAAGAAGGCACTACGACCTGGGAAATGACTTCTACCAGCTTTGGCTTGACAGTTCTATGACCTATTCATGTGCCTTTTTTTCAGAACCTGGTATGAGTTTAGAAGAGGCGCAGAGTGAAAAAAGGAAGATAATCTACGAAAAACTACAGCTAAAAGAGGGAGACAGGCTTTTGGATATAGGCTGTGGCTGGGGGTCAATAGTTCTTGAGGCTGCACAACTATACGAAGTTCAATCAACGGGCATAACTCTCTCTAGGAACCAGTATGAGTTCGTTAGGGAGAAAATAAAAAGCCTTGGTCTGGAGGGCAAAGCTGAAGTATACCTAATGCACTACGAAGACCTGCCAAAGCTCGGCAGAAACTTTAACAAGGTAGTGTCTGTGGGCATGTTTGAGCATGTGGGGAAGGGAAGGCATAGGAAGTTTTTTGAAGTGGTCCGTGAAATAATGGAGGATGGCGGGCTTTTCCTGCTCCACAGCATAGGGAAGGTTCACACCTCAAGCCAGAGCAAATGGATAAGAAAATACATATTTCCGGGGGGCTACCTGCCTTCCATAGAAGAGGTGCTCAGAGCTTCCAAAGGGTTTGGTTTTAACCTTATAGACATAGACAACTGGAGACCGCACTACTATTTAACTTTGAAGGAATGGAAGAGGCGGTTCTTGAGTGCTAGAGACTGGGTTGTTAAGCGATACGGGGAGGAATTCTTTAGGATGTGGGAGCTCTATCTTACTGCCTCTGCAGTTTCCTTCTACATAGGTAGCAACCATCTTTTCCAATTCCTCTTCTCAAAGGGTGTGCTAAACACCTACCCAGTTATGAGAAGATACTTAGGTCAACCGCTTTTTGCCTCATAAAGCTCACCCAGACCCTTTTTTATAAACTCCCTCACAAAGGGTATGCTAGAGTTCATAATTTCTTCCTTGGTGCCCACCTGCACCACCTGCCCGTCCTTGATTATCATTATCCTGTCCGATATGGAAAAAGCGGACACAAGGTCGTGGGATACTACTATGGCGGTAGAGCCTGTCTTTTCTCTGAGGCTAAGGATAAGTTCGTCAATGAGCCTGCTGGTGATTGGGTCTAGCCCCGAAGTGGGTTCGTCGTATATGATAAGCTGTGGCTCTGTGGCTATAGCCCTTGCTATTCCAACCCTCTTTTTCATACCACCAGATAGCTCGGAAGGATACAGGTCAAGGTCTTTCTCTGATAGACCCACCATGCTTAGATACTTGAGGGCAGTAGCCCTAAGCTCCTCTCTTTTGTGCCTTCCGTGCTCTAGGTGATAAAATACCACATTTTCCCAAACAGTAAGGCTATCAAAGAGGGCCGCTCCCTGAAAGACATAGCCTATACCCTTTCTTATGTCGTCTAGTTCCATCTGGCTTACTGATGACAAATCCTTACCGAAGACTTCCACCTTACCGTTAGTTGCCTTCAAGAGACCCACAAGACACTTGGTTATGGTGGTCTTACCGCTACCGCTCCCACCCAGTATGGTAAAAACCTCACCCTCATACACCTCAAAGCTCACATCCTTGAGGATGGTCCTTCCATTCAGCTCAAGGCTCAGGTTCTCTACCGAGACTATCTTCTTCATCAAATCTTTAAAGCATCAAGCACCAGCTGGTCAAGCTCTCCAGCCCTTTGTAGGTCCCCAGTATGCATAAAGGGTATGGTGCCCGTTATGGTGCCTCCGGGGAAGAGGTTGTTTTCCACGCTGTTTATCCTTATCTCAAACACGGAGACGGGGAACTTAACCTCTTCTATTCTGTCCTTGATAAGGCTTGCGGTTCCATAGCAGGCAAGGGCTTTGTCCTGAGCTATAAGCATAAGGCATGCCTGCCCAGTCTGTTGCATGTTTTTAGAGCTTTTGGCATTGGAGCTAAGGGCAACCCTTATGGTTCTTTCGTCGACAGGATATACCCATGTGATAAAGGTAAGATGTATATTACCTTCTTTGTCAGAGGTAGCAAGCACTGCAGGGAAAACGCCCAAGCTTTGCATAAGGTCCACAAGCTCTTTTGGAAGCATCTTTCACCTCCTGGTTAGTTTTCTAAAAATATAAGCCCTCTGCAAGGTAGTAATCAAAGAACCCACCGCTATGAGGACAAGGGCAGGAAAGACAAGGTTTAGGGCTATGCCTGTCAGAAGTATAAACCACCTCTCAGGTCTTTCAAAAGCACCTACTCTTAGCTCGTAGCCAAGCCCCTCCGCCCTTGCTCTGGAGTAGCTAACCGTAAAAGAAAAAAGCATCGCCATAAGGGCAAAGAGGGACAGGAGTTTGTCCTGAGAAGACAGGGCTATGGCTATAAAAGGAAGGGCATCAGAAACCCTGTCTAATAGAGAGTCAAGAAAGGCTCCAAAGTCCGAGCTTTTGCCAAGCCTTCTGGCAAGACCTCCATCCAGTGCATCAGACAAAGCTCCTAATAAAAGAAAAACAAAACTCAAAAACCAGTATCCAAAATACAGGGTTATAGAGCCAATCAGCACCAAAATAAACCCCAAAAGGGTTATCAGGTTAGGCGTAGCTCCCAGCCTCTGCAAAAGCACAAGAAAAGGCTCTGACAACCTCTCAAAGGTAGGCTTTAGCTCTCTTACAATGTAGCTCATACTCTTCTCCTACGGCGAGGGAGGGATTCGAACCCCCGGTGGGCTCTGAACCCACAGCGATTTTCGAGACCGCCCCGTTCGACCACTCCGGCACCTCGCCTCTTCTATAATTATAAAATGCTTATAGCCCTCTTTGCTAGTGCCCTGCTTTCTATCACCCTCTTTGAAGTTCTTGTTGTGATGCTACTTTTGTATCTGGCTTACAAAGCCTACAGGGGCTACAGATGTGTCGGTAGTCTCTTTCTGCCCTTGGCTCTTCATGCTTTGGTGGTGCTTGTGTCTACCGTCCTCTTTCACATATCCCAGCTAGGCAAGGCTGTAGAGAGGGGGCTTTTTCTGCTTGTTTACTGCTATGGAGGTCTCATAAGGGTAGACCAAAGGGCTCTCTACAGGTTTAACATCCTTTTAGTGCTTTCTGGCCTGGTTCTTTTGCCGGTGGTTTTCTACAAATACTCAAAGACGGGTCAACCTGCCATGATCTGGGGTGGCTGGTTTGAGGTGGGTGCCTTTTATAGCATCTTTGCGGTGGCAAGCCTTTCGCTCCTTCTTCATTCAAGAAAACTTTATTACCTTCTGCCCTTTCTGGTCTTTGTGGGTGTGGTCTTTTTCACTATGAGAAGGTCTGCCATGTTGGGGCTTGCCTTTGCCCTTGTGGTCTTTGCCCTTTTGGTTAGCAAAAGCCTTTCAAAGAGAGCCTTTTGGGGCATTATTCTTGTGCTCTTTTTTGGCTTTGCCACAAGCACCGCAATCCTTGTGCAAAGGGACCCAAGATACAAAGCCATGTATGAGCTTATAACTGGACAGAGGGCTGTAAGCGATGAGGCCCTCAATGTTATCTCCAGCTACCGCTGGGAGATAGCCAAGGCGGGAATAGAGGTAATAAGAAAAGATATAAAAGAGGGCAACTGGCTTGCCCTTGCCATAGGTCACGGCATAAACGCAGGCTACTATCTTGAGCCCAAAAGTCCCGTGGGCGGTGTATACGAATCTGTCTTTTTACTCTCCGAGTTTATTGAAAAGGGCTTCGTGGGACTTTTGGCAGTGCTTTGGGTCTACTGGGCTTACTTGAGATTTTTGGCAGGCTTTAGGATAAGGCACAAGGGGGACCTTCTTCTTATGCCCTTTGTGCTTGCCCTTGGCTCTCATCTTGTGGGTGCAGTTTTCACCTTCTTTTGGGATGCCATACTACCTTTTTATCTTGTCCTCTTTAGGGTGGCAGAAGCTTTTAGGAACGCACCACAAGGCGGTGAGCACCGCCCACAAGACGGGTAAAACCCTCTATGGACCTCTCTTTCGTATACTCCTCTATGCCCTCAAGAACCTTCAGGGGTGCATAGGGGTCAAAGAAGTTGGCAGTGCCAATCTGAACACAGCTTGCACCCGCAAGGATATGCTGTAGGGCAGAGTCTGCATCGTATATACCGCCCACGCCTATTATGGGCACAGAATAGCCAAACTCGGAAAAGACCTCCCACACCATCCTCACCGCTATGGGCAGTATGGCAGGACCAGAAAGCCCTCCCATCACAGTAGAAAGCTCGGGCTCTTGCCTTTTTATGTCTATCTTCATGCCAAGAAGGGTGTTTATCAGCACAAGCCCGTCTGCGCCCGCATCCACGCATACCTTGGCAAAGCTCCTTATGTCTCCCGTGTTGGGAGAGAGTTTTACAAGCACGGGCTTTTTGACTTTTGACTTTACCCTCTCTACAAGCCTTGAGAGCACCACAGTGTCGTGTCCAAAGATCATGCCTCCCTTTTTTACATTAGGACAGGACACATTTAGCTCATAGGCTACTATTTTCTGGGCTTCCTCAAGGGCAAGGCACACCTCCACATACTCCTCTTCGGACTCTCCAAACACGTTGGCTATAAAGTGGGTGTCTATGTGTTCTATCTGTGGGTATATCTTTTTGAGAAAACCCTCCACGCCGGGGTTCTGAAGTCCTATGGAGTTGAGCATGCCACAGGGGGTCTCTGCTATCCTCTCTGGTGCATTGCCCTCTCTGGGTTTTAGGGATATGCCTTTGGTGACCACCGCACCAAGCCTTGAGAGGTCATAAAGCTCCATAGCCTCAAGACCATAACCGAAAGTGCCCGATGCCACCCACACGGGGTTTTTAAACCTTATGCCAAAGAGATCCACAGAAAGGTCAGGCATGTAGCTTCCTCCCAAACTCCTCTAAGCTCCAACGCAAGGACTCTTCGTAAGAAATGGGCTCTCTACCGCAGAGCTTTTTAACTCCTTCGCTCTCCACATTGGGGTCAAGACCGCATATGTTGTCCCTCCACATCATAAGCATCTGGTCTGAGCTAAAGGGAGGGGGCTGTATAAGTCTTTCCACCACAAGACCACCCACATACATAAGTCCTTTGGGCAAAGGCAAGAGCAACACCCTCCTTTTCCAAAAGTCAAAAATGTCCTCCAAAAGCTCTTTAAAGCTCACCTTCTTGTCTCCGCACAGCTCGTAGGTCTTTCCAAGGCTCTCCTCTGAAGTAAGAGCCTTTGCAAAAGCACAAGAGACATCCCTTACATCCACCGGCTGGAAAAGATAGCCACCGCCACCGGGCAGGGCAAAGGCAGGCAGAAGTTTTGTTATGTTCCAAAGGTCGTAAAAAAGTTTTTGCTCTGGACCAAGTATTATGGAGGGTCTGATTATGGTGTAATCCAAGCCAGACCGCTTTAGCTCCTCCTCTGCCATAAACTTGGTGCGATGATACATAGAAGGTGCATCCCTGTGAGTGCCAAGAGCGCTCATATGAACCACCCTTTTGAGCCTCCCATACTCCCTTGCAACCTCATAGAGGTTTTTTGAATACAGATAATGCACCCTCATGAAGGTCTGCTTGCGTCTTTTGTCCTCCACCAGTATACCCACAAGGTGCACCAAAGCCTCTGGCTCAAACTCTTCAAAGACCTTTTTGAGAGAAGTCTTGTCCTCAAGGTCTGTCTTGTAGGCTTGCACCCTATCGCCAAAGAACCTTTCCAACTTAGCCACATCCCTAACAATACAGCCTACGGTATAACCCTCCCTTAGAAGCTCTTCCACTATATGCCTTCCCACAAAGCCTGTGGCACCAGTTAACAAAACCCTCATTCCTGTAGCACCTCTATGGCAGTTTCCTTTTGTTTGCGTCTTGCCAGTTTTCCAGCAAGGAGCGAAAGCTCATACAGAATTATCAAAGGTATAGCCATGAGCACCTGCGTGGTCACATCGGGAGCTATAAGGGCGCCCGCCACGAAGGCAAGCACGATGAAGTATTTTCTAAAGGCTTTGAGTTGTTTCTCTGTGACAAGCCCCGCCCTCTGCAGAAGGAATATGACCACCGGAAGCTCAAAAGCTATACCAAAGCCGATTATCATTTTCAAGAGAAAAGATATGTAAAGGTTCACAGAGAGGAAGGGTGTTGCCTGAAGTTGGGAAAGTCCTATGCCCAGCAGAAACTTTAGAGCCATGGGAAGGGCTACAAAGTAGGAAAAGGTACCTCCAAGCAAGAAGAGGATTATGGAAAAAATGGTAAGGGGAAAAACTAGCCTTTTTTCATTGGGATAAAGGGCAGGTTCCACAAAACGCCAGAGTTGGTATAGAATAACGGGTAGAGAAAGGATAAAACCAAAGACTATAGATATTTTTAGCAGTATAAAAAGGGGCTCCGTGGGTGATAGAGTTACCAATTGCACCTGAGGGTAGGACCTCTTGACAGGTTCCTTAAGTATTTCAAATATATAACTGGCAAAGTAGAAGGCCACACCTGTTCCCACTAGAAAAGCTAATATGGACTTAATCAGCCTGCTTCTTAGCTCCCTCAGATGCTCCGTCAGGGGCATCTTGGGAAGTTCGTGTTGTTCCATTATCCTCTTTTACCTCCTCACTTTTTTCCTTTTCTATTAAATCGTAAACACTTTCATCTTCAGGAGGGGTCGCATCCTTGCTTTCCTCCATTATCTTCTTGTTTATACTTTCCATGTATAGCTGGTATCTAAGCTCATCCCAAGTTTCTCTAACCTTTCGTAGAAACTCGCCTAACTTGGTAGCCACTTCCACCATCTTCTCGGGACCCAAGAAGATGAAGGCTACCGCAAGTATCACCAAAAGCTCGGGGAAGTCCATCTTAGGATATTAATATAACGCAAGTTGCAAGTTATAGGGTGATTAATAGCCTTGAGCCACCATAAGAGAAGCAAGGAGAAAATTGTTTGATGATATAATCCTTCTGTGTCCTCAAAAGATATAACTCTCAAAGACATCTTTGAGGAAGTCCCACACAGGCTCAGCAAAATCCTCTCTCCAGCCCCGATTAAAGAACTACTGC
>JAXSPD010000028.1:0-26008 GCA_037926845.1 Candidatus Pampinifervens yunnanense
TGGTCTTCCAAGCTGTTGCTGTTTGTTTTTGAGATACTGAAGGGCTGATATAACCTTAGCGTCGTCTATAATTCCCATGGAGTCTACCACTCTTACCACCACAAGACTCGCTCCGGGTGCTATACCATTTTTGCCCGCAAGCACGCCAGCCACCGCAGTGCCATGTCCTCCAAAATCATAATCGCAGTCCCCTGCCTGTCTTCTCTGTCTTATGGCATTTTGGTCCAGCTCAAGCCCCGTGCTTACATCGTAAAAAAGCACTATTCTGTCTTCAAACTCTGGATGACATAGGTCTATGCCCGTGTCCACCACCGCCACCAGCACACCCCTGCCAGTTCTCCCCGAAAGCCTTGCGGAAGTGCCAAGCCAGTAAGAGTTAGGAAGTAGGAAAAGGGCATGGGTTTCGCTCCACAGCATGAGCCTGCCGTTTTGGGAGCTAGCATTTATACTAAGGCTTCCGTCAGAAAAGCAGTTAAGGTAGCTTCCAGACTGAGAACATGGACCGGAAAAGCTCACATTGGTATTCAAGGCAGAAAAACCAATGGTTTGACCGGCTTTCACTGGAAGGCTGTAGCTTTGTGTGCCCTGAACCCACAAGCCTATGGCAGAGCTTCTGAGAATTTCGTCCATGGTCCACATTCTCTTGGGCTTTTCTGTGTATAGCACCTGGGATTTGAGGCTTTTGAAGGCTTGCTCAGATACAACGCCAACCCTCCCATCGTGATACAGAACCTTTAGCTCACCACTCAGAGCAAGGCTAAATAGAAGGAGTATTAAAAGCCACATAACGCTTTAAAATTTTAACAGAGGATGGTGGACATTTTAAAAACTTATAGGCTTGTGCCATTGGAAGAAGATGAAGGTTTTTTGAAGGTGCTGGCGCCAAGAGGTGTAAACCCTCTGACCCTTGAAGAGCTTCGCTTCTCTCTGGGCAAGGAGGTCATTCCTGTCTTTGTCTCCGAGGAGGAGTTTTCTCAGAGGCTTCAGGAGGTGCTGGCACAGGAGGAGGTGCAAATAGAGGGCGAAGAGGGGCAAGAGCAAGAAGTGAGGGACATTCTTTACGAAGAGGAGACAAGCCCAGCGGTCAGCTTTGTAAACCAGACCCTCATAAAGGCAGTAAACCTGTCCGCTTCGGACATACATATAGAGCCTTATGAAAACACTTCTATCGTAAGGCTTAGGCTTGATGGAATTCTCCACGAGTATACTCGCATACCCTTGTCCCTTCACGAGCAGGTGGTTTCTCGCATAAAGGTTTTGGCAAACCTTAATGTGGCAGAAAGGAGAGTGCCACAAGATGGCAAGATTGCGGTAAAGGTGGGAAGAAAGCACCTTGACATAAGGGTCTCTGTAGTGCCAACGGTTTTTGGTGAGAGGGTGGTTCTTAGGCTTCTTGAAAAGGGAGGCAAACTCCTAAGACTTGAAGACCTTGGGCTTTGGGAAGAAGACCTTATAAGACTGCGGAGGTTGGCACAAAAGCCCTATGGCATTGTGCTTGCCACAGGACCAACGGGTGCAGGAAAAAGCACCACCCTATACGCCATGATACTGGAGATAAAAAGTCCCAAGAGAAACATAATAACCATAGAAGACCCTCCAGAATACCAAATAGAGGGTGTAAGCCAGATACAGGTAAACCCAAAGGTGGGATTAACCTTTGCGGTAGGTCTCAGAGCCATCCTCAGACAAGACCCAGATGTGATAATGGTAGGAGAGATAAGGGACTCAGAAACTGCAGAGATAGCGGTGCAGTCCGCATTAACGGGACACCTCGTGCTTTCCACTTTGCACACAAACGATGCACCCTCTGCTATCACAAGGCTTTTTGACCTTGGAATAGAGCCCTTTCTTATAGCCTCTGCCCTTGAAGGGGTTATAGCCCAAAGGCTTGTAAGAAGGATATGCACTCATTGCAAAGAGCCCTACAAACCTACAGAAGAGGAACTTTCTGAGCTTGGTCTTTCTGGAGAATACACCTTTTATCGTGGGAGAGGTTGTGAGCATTGCATGGGAACAGGCTACAGAGGGAGGACGGGTATATACGAGGTTTTGGAAGTGGATGAGGAGGTTAAAAAGCATATATTAAAGACACAGGATGCGGTGGAGCTTAGAAACTTTGCAAAGAGCAAGGGCTTTAAGAGCATGCTTGAGGATGGCATAAGAAAAGTCCTTGCAGGCATAACCACCTCCGAGGAGGTGCTAAGAGCAGTTAAAACAGAGGACTAAGATGGTGCTTGGAAGAGATGTCTATCAAGCCATAGTGCAGGTGCTTGGAAAAGAGGCAGGGGAGCTTTTTGTAAAAGCGGTAGAAAAGGCACTAACAGAGCTTGAAGAGGAAATAAAAAACCAAAAACACACCCTAAAAGCCCAACTCAAAGATGAGCTTACCAAAGAGCTTATCACAAAAGAGGAGTTTTATGGAAAGATAGAAGTCCTATACGAACACATTGAGAGGGTTAAAGAAGAGATACTGCGTTATGTAGATGCCAAGTTTGCCGTGCTAATGCAAGAAATAGAAAGGGTTAGGAACGAAGCAAAACAGAGCATAGAAAGTGTAAGAAGCGAGCTTAGACAAGAGGCAGAAAGGATAAGAATTGAAGCCAGGGAGGATAATGTAAAACTTGGAGAAACTCTAAGAAAAGAAATGGCAGACTTGGAAAAGAGACTTATGCAAGAAATTAGAAGAGTGGAAACGGAGCTAAGGGCTGAAATAGAAGCTATAAAGGAAAGACTTTTTGTCCTTGAAAAGCGTTTTGATAGGCTTGAGTTGTATATGAGGGTGCTTTTGGTGCTTGTGCTTTTGGGACTTACACTGCTAAACCCTACCTTTTTTGAGATATTAAAGACCATATTTGGGCTAAAGTAATGCTAAGGAAAGTTATAACCGCAAAGGACGGAGACAAAAGCCTAAGCCTTGAGTATAGTTTGCTCTCAAAGGATTGGAGGATTACTCAAAAAGCGGGTAAGGTCATATGCCTTGTGCCTTCGCAGAAGGTTTTCATAAAGGTGGAAGAGTATGAACAAGAGGAGAAAAAGGTCAAGCTCTCTGAGCTAAGGGCTTACGCAAGGGAGCGCTTTCTACAAGCAAAATACGATGTAAAACTTTCAGGTGGCATAGCCTACATTGCCCTTTGTAGAGAATGTGAGGGGTGTGAAAACATAGAGCTTGAACCCTTTGCTTTGGCAAGGCTCTTTAGCCTCTATGAAAAGGATGGTTTCGTAATAGACTGGGGCAGGACAAAAACGCTTTTTGTGGAGGTAAGGGATGGGCTTTTGAGGTCCTTCCGGGTTGTGCAAAGGGGCGGGGACTACATAAGCCAAAGGCTTGCCCAGGAGAGGTCCACAAGTTTAGAGCAAGCAGAAACTCTAAAAAGGTCAGAGGGTTTGGCTCTGGAAGAAGTCAAAAGGGCTGTGGAGGAGATTTTGGAGCTTTCTGGTTATGAGATGGCAGGTGAAAGGGTGCTTCTTACCGGGGGTGGCTCAAGGCTAAGGGGACTAAGGGCTCTTTTTTCGGAGGTTTTGGAGCTAAGAACTTGCGAGCCAGAGTATGCGGTATGTTTTGGTGCATGCCTGAGAGAGGTCCTCAAAAACCCTTATCCAGACTTTGTTCAAAGGGAGCTGAGCCCTCAAGAGATAAAAAAGCTTGCCTATGTGGGTGCGAGCATGGCTTTTGCTTTCCTTTTTAGCCTCTTTGCCATGCAAAGGCTCTACTCGGTAGAAAACCTCAGAGAGCTTCAGAGGGCAGAGTTTAAAAAGCTCTTTCCTAACGAACCCATAATATCTCTGCAAGAGCAGGTAAAAGCCAAGGTCTCGAGCGGTGAAGACTACAGGCTTACGAAGCTACTGCTGAAAGCAGGAGAAAACCTCAAGCCAGGCATGAAACTCTACAGCTTTGAATACACAGAGGGGAGGCTTACCATAAAGGGGGAAGCAGACAATGAAACCGTGCAAGGGCTTAAACTCTTTTCCACAAAGGAGACCCCTACTGGCAGTGTGGAGTTTGAGATAAGAGTGCCATGAGTAAAGCAAGGATAAACCTTATACTTTTGCTACTGAGCCTTGTGCTTTTTGCCTTTCTGCTTGACCGCTACTACAGATTAAGAGACCGCTACTACTCTGAGTATCTCAAATACAAAGAAGTAATGCTGTTGCTTAAAAACTACCAAACAAGGCAAAAGGCTACCGTGGACGAAACCTTTGTCCGTCAAAGGCTCTCAGAAGTGGGAGCGGACTTTGTTTCCTTCAAGCAAGTAGATATGGGCTATGAGGTCAAGGCAAGAAACCTCAAGGGTGAAAACCTGCCAAAGCTTGTGTATGCTTTGGAGAGCGCCGGTGTGGAAGTGCTAAAGCTAAAGGCAGTGGACAACACAGGTCAAGGGCTCTACGAGGTAGAGATGACCATAAGATGACTATAGTGCTTGTCCTCATGCTCTTTATTAGTGCAAGTCTTGTGGTTCTTGACCTCTACACCACCGTAAAAGGCACGCAGATAGCAGTCCAGCAGGTTTATGCCCGCACACAAGCCCTATATGTTTTTAGGTCCGCCCTGCCTTTAGCTATCGCTGTAATAAAGTCCGATGACTCCTCTGTGGACCACCTTCAAGAGCGATGGGCATACCCCATAAGTTTTAAAACAGACAAAGGAGAGCTCACCATAAGCATCTACGACGAAGACCGCTTTATAAACCTCAACACCGCCGGAGAGCACCCAGCACTTTTTAAGCACCTTTTTTCCTACCTTCGCATTGACCCCCAATATCTTGACCGGCTACTAATATGGATAGGAAAAAAGGACGGCTCTTTTGACAGCCCCTATCCCATAAAGAGAGCACCCCTCAACTCAAAGGAAGAGCTCCTTTATGTGGGCTTTAAACCTGAGGACCTGCAAGGAAAAACCATAGGAAACAACTTCTATCCAGGGCTTTGGAGCTTGACCACCACCTTCTCCTCCGGAAGAGTAAACATAAACACCGCACCCATGCATGTGCTTATGGCACTAGACCCCCGCATAGACCAAACTTTGGCAAACAGAATAATAGAAAGGAGAACAAAAGAGCCCTTCAAAAGACCAGAGGATTTGGTGTTGGTGGAGGGTTTTACCTTTGATATGCTTTATAGTATAAGAGATTACATAGACACAAAGAGCAGGTTTTTTCATATTGTGATGGACCTAAAGAGTGGAGGCTACAGTGTGAGCTTTTCTGCCATATACGACCGGCAGGAGGGGAAAATTGTCTATAAGAGGATATACTGAGTTTATACTATATGCCCTTTTACTGCTTAACTTGACCTTTCATAGGCTTTACGCCTTTCCAAATCTAAGCACTATAATCCTTCTTTTGCCTCTTGCCTTTCTGCCCTCAGAACGCTTTGGACTAAAGAGCCCTTGGAACGCAAGCCTTCTCGCTCTGCCACTTTTATACATTCTATACCCCCAGAACTTCCTCAGCCTTTCTTTGCAGGCTTTTGCAGAAGAGCTCTTTTTTAGAGCATATCTTATGCAAAGGCTGTCAAACTTTGTCGTTTCTGTCCTTTTTACAGTGCCCCATGTAATACTGTATATGGACCTTTGGTCCGTGCTTACCTTATTCCCTTCCTTGCTTTATGGCTATACATACCAAAAAACGAAGTCTTTGGCTTTTGTAAGCCTTATGCATCTGGCTAGCAATGTGCTGTGGTTAGGCCTTTTAGTCTCCTATATGCATGGCGGTAACTGAGTCCCAGCGGGATATGTGTAGCAAAAGCCAGGGAACAAACTTCTCTCCTATAAAGTCCATTACCACACGAGCATCCCTTGATGCCTTCCAATCCTGATAGAGAGCCTTTATGCTTGCTCTCATGCTGTCATGCTCAGCCTTATGCATGGGATAGGCGAAAAACTCTGCCTGCCTCATAAGTTCCTCTTCTGTAGAAAAGTGGTCTTCCACATCGTAGAGGAGCAAGTCCATTAACCTGTCCACCTTTTCAAGATTGCCCTCTTCACAGGCAAGATGTAGTTCCTTTATAAGCTGTAGCTCATCCTCGTGCAGGGCGTTAAACAAGTCGTTGGCAACCTTTGGAAGCTCCTTAAAATCAAGCATAGTTAAATACCTCCTAGGTTTTTAAGTAAATATATACTTAAATCATAGCCCTATACTGATGGAACTCATAACCGCTAAAATATTTCCATGACAACAGAAGAGAAGGAGTTGGTGCTTTCTTACCTACCCCTTGTTCAACAGATAGCCTACCGCATCCACAGACACCTACCTGCCTCTGTGGATGTGAGGGACCTCATAGGCTACGGCGTGTTGGCTTTGGTGGAAGCTCTACCAAAGCTTGACAAATCAAAAAACCCAAAGGCTTACCTAAAGCTACGAATAAAGGGAGCCATGTATGACTATCTTAGGAGCCTTGACTTTGTGAGCAGAAGCCTTAGGTCAAAGGAAAAGACTATAAGGGAGGCTATGGAAAAACTAAGCATGGAAAAGGGTGGAGAGGTGAGCGATGAAGAGTTGGCACAGCATCTAGGAGAAGACTTAGAAAAACTCAGAGAAGACCTCCAGGCTATTAGCTTTTCTTACCTTATGAGCTTAGAAGATCTTTTTCAAGAGGGTCGGAGCTACGAGGAGCTTTTTGAAAGCCTAGAGGATGGACCAGAAGAGGCAGTTATAAAAAGGGACCTCAGAGAAAGGCTTCTAAGGGCCATAGAGGAGTTGGACTATAGGGAAAAGTTGGTGCTACAGCTTTTATATTATGAAGAGCTACCTCTAAGGGATGTGGCGGGGCTCTTGGGTGTGTCTATGGCAAGAGTATCCCAGATAAAGGCTGAAGCCATAGAGAAGCTCAAAAAATATTTAGCCTCTGCTGGATAAGCTCTATGAGTTTTTCGTAAACAAACCTGATTTCATAAGCCATATCAATTAGCTTCTTGCTTTTTGTGGCTTCTGCCCTCTTAACCAAGGGCATGACAATGCGTTCCAGTTGGTCCTTGTATTCCTCAAGGTCGTAGTGCAATTCCTCTTTTGTAAGTTCCTCAAGGTTTACAGAGTATGTCCTGTATAGCAGGCGGGCAGAGATAAGCATGTGCTCTAGCTCCTTCTGAAGGTCTCCCTTATCCAGTCCTGCCTTTGTAAAGTCTCCCATCAGGGTTCCACCACCACACATTGATGAAGGTTTAGGTATTTTTCTCTTAGTCTTTGCACCTCTTCAAAGCTAACAGCCCTTATCCTTTCTGGATACTCTAAGTCCGCCCTCCAGCCAAAGCCCATCACCTCAAAAAAGCCCAGATACCAAGCCTGCCTTGCCCTTGTTTGATGTGCCAGAAGAAAATCCCCCACTATCTTGTTCTTTGCAAGATCCACATCCTCTGGGGTTATATCCACTCCTTTGACCACCTGCAGAAGGTCTCTGAGAGCGTCTTCCTTCTTTTCCGGAGAGGTGCCTATGTAGGCTATAAGCCTTGGAGAGGCAAGGCGTGTGGGGTAGGTGGAGTAAACTGCATAGGCGTAGCCCCTTTTTTCCCTTAGCTCTTTGAAGAGCTTTGAGGTCATGCCATCGCCCAACACCGCATCCAACACCTTAAAGGCAAAGTATTCTTCACTTCTAAAGGGCGGTGCATCAAAGGCACAAAGAACTGTAGCCTGAGAGCCAGGTCTTTTTACTCTCTCAAGGTGGTCCTCCCTCATAGGCACATCCTCGGGCTTAATGAGGTATTCTCCCTCCGGCAAGGCGGAAAAGACCTCCTCCAAAAGGGGCAAAACCTCTTCTGTCTTGAAGTCTCCCACAAGGCTTACCACCACGTTCCTTGAGCGAAGTATCTGTTGCCACCTATTGAGCACATCTTCCCTGCTTATGCTCCTTACATCCTCCTCTGTTCCCAGCGGTCCCACCTCGTAGTTTGAACCTTTGTAGGTGAGCCTTCTGAGGGCATCCATGGCAAGCTCTTGCCCCCTCTCCCTTCTTGACCTTATTGCTTGCAGGATGTTTTGCCTTTCCCTCTGTAGGTCCTCCTCAGAAAAGAGAGGCTCTAAGAGCATGCTTTTTATGACCTTAAGACCTTCTCTTAGTCCCTCCACCTTTGTGGAAAAGCCTATCTCCACATAGTCGTCGCTAGCAGAAGCGTATACACTGCCCCCGTAGTCTTCAAAGGCACTTGCTATCTGATAGGAGTTGTAGCTTTTTGTCCCCTTTGTAAGCAGGCTGGCAGTGAGGTTTGTAAGCCCCCTTTTCTCTTCACTATGCGTGCCAGACCTTATGAATATAACCCCAGAGATTATACCCTTGCCGGTAGTTTCCTTTAGTATGAGCTTGACACCGTTGGAAAGCGTATACTCTTGCACCCTTGCACCTCCAAAGGAAAGGCTAAAGACAAAAAGTAGAAGTATTATATAGTTCATCTTTCTGGCACCATAATCACTTCGCTGTAGGGCTTGCTGAGGATGTATTTATCCAGCACCCTTAGCACATCCTCACGGCGCACGCTTCTTATGTTGTTTTCAAAGTATTTGTAGTAGTCCAGCATCCCTACCACCGTCAAAGAGTAGCCTATGTAAAAGGCATCCCTTTCTACCCTCTCAAGGGCAAAGACCTCTGAGTTTATAAGCCTTTGCTTTGCCTTTTGAACTTCTTCCTCTGTGAGGCTGTCCTTGAGAGAGCGCATGAGCTCAAAGACCTTTCCCTTTACCTCCTCAAGTCTGTCCTTGTCTAAAGTAGCATAGACAAAAAACACATTATCCCTGGGTCTTCCAAAGTCTCCAGTGGATATGCTGTATACAAGTCCCTTTTCCCTTAGCTCTCTGTAAAAGAGGGAGGTCCTGCCATTGCCCAGTATCTGGTCAAGCACCACAAGAGCGTAGTATTCCTTTGTGCCTATGGCAGGAGACCTCCAACCTATGAGCCAGTAGGTTTTCTCCACCCTTGGGTCTCTTATGGTCTTGGAGCGGTTTTCCAACTGCTCTGGCTCGGGCAAGATTTCCACCCTTGGCACAGGCTTGCCCTCCTCCCTTCCAAAGGTTTTTAGCACCTCTTGGTAGACCTCCTCTGGCTCCACATTTCCCACCACTACCACATACATGTTCCTTGGCTGGTAGAATTTTCTATAAAAGTCCAAAAGCATATCTCTGGTAAACCTTTGGATAGTCTCCTCGTAGCCTATTATGGGATGGCGGTAGGGAGAGACCTTGTATAGGACCTTTTCAAACTCCTCCCAAAGGACTGTGGTAGGATTGTCCTTGCCCCGCCTTAGCTCCTCTATGACGATGGGCTTTTCCTTTTGCACCATCTCTTCCAAAAGTAGAGGCTTTTGAGTGAGTTGATAGAGCACCTCCAGAGCCTCTTTCCAGTATGGTTTGGCTATGGTTATGTGGTAAAAGGTATAATCCTTTGAAGTGCCTGCGTTTATATCACCGCCTAAACTTTCCACTATGTAGTCTATCTGCCCATAGGGATACTTTTCTGAGCCGTTAAAGAGCATGTGCTCCAAAAAATGAGCCATACCCTTTTGCTGATAGTTCTCGTAGGCAGAGCCCACTCTGAACCATACATGCAGGGCAACTGCCTCTGTATCTTCCCTACGATTTACCACCAACTTTGCTCCATTAGGAAGCTTATAGGTCTTTAGCTCTCCTGCAAAGGCTACCACAGTCATAAAAAGCACCTCCAAGAGTATTAAAAATAGTCTCATAGCTCTTTCCTTAGGTCTCTTGTCATGGCTTCCTCGTAGGTGTAGGGACATTCCTCTGGTATGGGGTAATCCTCTGGCTCATATCCATTGTCCTCAAGCCATCTTTCTATTCTTCTCACCGCATCTATCCAAGCCTTGTTCATGTGTGCGGGTAGTTTGTTTCTCATGCTGGGATACTTCTTAAACTCAGCCAGTATATCCTTTCTTGCATTTCTTACGCTTTTTATCCAGCTCTTTACTGCAGTTTCTCCGCCTGCCAAATCTCTAAAGTGGTCCCACTTGTAAAGATACTCCAATATCCTTGCCAGCTGGCTTATACAACCATCCAGATACCTCTGAGCCATGTCCTCTACTTCCTCCAAGAGGTTCTCCCAGTCCACAAGCTCATGGGCTTTTTCCCCAAGCAGTTGCAGGTTTATCTCCACCCACAGAGGAAAGTCCCTTTCATAGAGCTCCTTTAGCTCTTGTGTGCTTACGGTCTTCATGCTTATTAATATATGACCCTTATCCTCGCAGAGCCACCACTTTTTTCCACCTCTATACGCTGGGAAAACTTCTCCGCTATGTCCTCCACGTGAGTTATTATGCCCACAAGCCTGTCGGTGGACTGCCTAATGAGGTCAAAAAACTCAGAGAGGGACTCCCTTGTTTCTCTGTCAAGGGAGCCAAAGCCTTCGTCTATGAAGAGGCTCTCAAGGGGTGCGTTCTGAGAGAGCATGTCCGCCACCGCAAAGGCAAGGGAAAGGCTTGCCAAAAAGGTCTCACCACCGCTGAGGCTTGAGACCACCCGGTTATGCCCAGTGGAGTGGTCGTGGACATGCAGGTCTCCCTCAAGTAGCTCAAAGGTGAACTGCCCAGAGGTAAACTTAAAAAGGTAATAGCTTGCCCTCTCGGTAATCCTTTGGAGCATAAGCTGGCTTACAAACTCCGGAAACTGGTTGTCCGTTAGGTCATTTCTGAGCCTTTCGTATAGGCTAAGCTGGGAGCCAAGCTCCGAAAGTTTCTCTTCCAAGCTCTGTCTTTCGGACAGATCCTGCCTTAAGCTTTCCAACTCCTTTTGGAGACTTCCATAAAGCTCCCTGTTTTCATGAAGGGAGGCATCCAAAGCCTTTAGCCTTTCTTCAATCTCAGAGGTCTCTGGCAGGTCCTTTAGGCTTTGGAGCTTACTTTCTGTATCCTCAAGCCTGTTTTTGAGGACATGGCTTTCCCTGTGGTATTCCTCTATTTCCTGCTGGAGGATCCTTATCTGCTCTTGGCTGAGGGCGTAGGTCTTTAGGTCTTCTAAGCTACCAAACCGCACCTGAAGTTGGTATATGTTCTCTGCTATGCTCTCCTTCTGTTTTTGAAGGGAGGAGAGGAATTTTTCTATGTTTTGTATGTCTGCAACCAGCCTTGTCTCCTCTGCCCTTATCTTCTGCAGGTAAGCGTTGGCTTTTCCATATTCCTCTTGTATCTCTTTTACCCTCCTCTCCAACGCCTCCATTCTACTCCTCAAGCTATTCAAAAGAGCCTTAGAGGGACCCTCGCCAGTTGCTTCCAATATCTTGTCCTTTAGCTGGTGAGCCTTCTCTTCCTTGGAGTGCCTTTGCTCTTCCAGAGCCTTTAGCCTTTCCTCGGTCTCTGCAAACTTTCTCTCCGCCTCTGAAAGCTCTCTTTGTATATCCTCAAGCCTTTGGGTATACTTTCTCTCCTTTTCTCTAAGAAGTCTAAGCTCTTCGTAATCTTCCTCTATCCTCTTTATTTTCTCCAATACAGCGTCTATATCCTCGCCCAAGGAAGCCAAAAGGGAAGCCTTTTCTCCTTCGAGCCTTTCAAGAAGGGACAGCTTTGAGGAAAGACCCTCTCTGAGGCTTGCCTCCTCGGAGCTAAGTTTTTGTATGACCTTTGAAAGCTCGGACTGTTTCTTTCTTAGCTCAGCTAACTCTTGTTCCTTCTCCCGCAGGAGCTTCTTTTTGTTCCTCAGATCCTCAAGGGTGGTTTTTAGCTCAGAGAGCCTTAGCTCAATCTCCTCTCTGGTAAGACCGCCAAGCGCCCCTTCAAGCTCCCTTTCCCTGCCTTCCAAGGTGGAGAGGTAAGCCTGCACCCTTGATAGCTCCGCCCTCAGAGCCTCCCTCTGGCTTTCTAAGGCTTCCTGCTCTTTGAGGAGCTCATGAAGGTCTTCCTGTCCCTCCTCAACTATCAAGTGTCCTACCCTCTGCCCGCACACGGGACAAAGGTCGCCCTCCTTTAGCCCCGCCCTTATCTCAAAGGAGTATAGCTCAAGCCTCCTCTTGCTTAGTTCGCCCAGTCTCTCCTCCACCGTCCGCAGGCTTGCCTCCATCTCCTGGAGCTTTTCCCTGTGGGAAGCCCTTTCCTGCCGGAGTTTCTCAAGCTCAAGAGCCTTACTGTGTAGGTCTCTTAGCCTTAGCTCCTCTTGAATAAGCTCTGCTTCTTTCTCTGTGAAAGGTCTGAGGCTTTCAAGCTGGCTCTCCAGCTCCCCTATGTTTTGGCTTAGGCTCTCTATCTCCCCTGTGGATCTTTCCAGCTCCTGCCTTTTGAGTTCAAGCCTTGTTTGGTAATCTTTTAGCTCCCCTCTGAGTCTTTCCTCTTCCTTTTCTAGATCCTTTAGCCTTTGTATCTGCCTTTTTAACTCCTGAGCCAAAATGAATTCTTGCTCCACGCCCCTTTCCTCAAGGGCTCTTATGGCTTCCCTTACCTTCCTTGTCTCCTCAAATCCTCTTATAGACCGCTCTCTAAGCTCCTGCAGGCTTTTGCTCTGTAAGAGCCTTGTCCTTTCAAGCTCCTGTATATCCTTCTGTAGGCGGTTTATTGCCTCCATCTGGGAAAGATAATCCTCAAGGACCTGCAGTGTTTTGGCAAGCTCAAGCCTCTTTTGGTTGTATTCTTCAAGGTTTTTAAACTCCCTTTCACGCTTTTCAAACTCCTCCTCTGCGTTTTTTCTCTCCTCGGAATACTTCTTTAGCTCAAGCTCCTTTCTTTGTCTTTCCCTTGTGAGCGTCTCTTCCTCCGAGATTATTCTCTGGTATTGCTCCACCTTTGGAAGGTAAGGGAGTATCTCAAGGGCTCTCTCAAGGATGGACTTTTTGTGCTTTATCTCCTCTTCCTTCGTAGATAGAATGCGTAGGCTATCCATTAGCCTGTTTTTCTCCTCAAGGAGGGCATCCCTTTCCTTGCACTGAGCCAGTAGAGCCTCAGTCTTAGCCCTTTCTTCCACAAGGCTTTGGTATTGGCTATCAAGTTCTTTTAGATCCTTTTCCTTCTGTAGGATCAGGTCTGGGCTTACATGCGATAGCCCCTGAAGCCTAAGCTCTATAGCCTGAGTTTGGCTCCGAAGCCCTTTGTATTCCTCTCCTATAATATCCTTTAGTGCAGAAAAGAGACCAGAGAAGCCCAAGAGGGAGTTGAGGATTTCCCTCCTTTCCCTCTGCTCCTGAGGCTTTAGAAACCTGTCAAACTGGTTTTGTGGCAAGAGGATGACCTTTGTGAAGGTGTTGTAGTCAAGCCTTAGGATGTCCTCAATGTATTTTCTTAGATCTACTTCCTTGAAGGCTTTGGGTCTGCCCTCCTCGTAGAACCTAAAGTCCGACTGTCCTCCCTTCTTGCCCAACTCGTATTCCCTTTCTATCTTGTATCTCCTGCCCCTTACGGAGAACTCAAAGGATACACGCATGTATCTTTGACCCTTGGAGAGAAGATGGCTATGTGCCTTTTCTCCTCCATACCTTGGAACCTTTCCGTAGAGGGCATAGCATATGGCGTCTATGAGGCTTGTCTTGCCAGAGCCTGTCCTTCCCTTTATGACAAAGAAATTCAGAGGCGAAAGGTCAAGGCTGTGCCTTCCTCTGTAGACGGTGAAGTTCTCAAGCTCAAGCCGTATGGGTCTCATGGCTGGCTCTGTGCAAAAGTTTTTGCAAAAGGTCCTTGAGCTGTGCCGGAGGCTCTGACTTGTATTTGTTCCTGTGGAAGTCCTCATACAAACTTATGAGGTCAAGGCTCTTTGTCTGTGTCTGCGGACTTTCTGCACTGCCTACTGGCTCAAGCTCAAGCCTTGCCAGTTTATCACCAAGTATTTCCAACACCCTGTCCCTCTTTGACTGAAAGAGGGGGTCATCCATCCTCACCTCCATATGCACCCTCAGGAGCACATCTCTCTTGGCCAAGGGCTCAAGGGTTTCTTGTATGCTCTCCTCTTCCCTCAGCCTTATCTCAAGGAGCTGTCTTTTGAGAACAAGCCTTCTGGGCTCTACCCTTACCATTCCATCCTCTAGCACCAAGAGGTTTACAAACTTGTCCATACCCTTCTCGGAAAAGTCTATCTGATATGGACTGCCCGAATAGTAGACCTTTGGAGCAACACCCTCTATCCTTTGGTTTTTGTGAACATGACCCAGAGCCACATACTGAAAGGTGTCTGGAATGGACTCTGCCTTTATCGCATAGTAGGGGCTCACGCTGGAGTGGAGCTCACTGCCCGCTATCTGAGCCCTGTCTACCATCATATGGGCAATGAGAAGCCTGTAGCGGGCATCTTCTACCTCGTTGGCAAGAGCCTTCATGTATCTTGCCACCTTCTCCGCATAGCTCCTTTGCCTTTCCTCGTCAAAGTGCGTTAGCACCCGCTCGTCCGGATATGGCAGGCAGGCTACTTTCAGTTCTCCATACTGGAATACCGCTTCTCTGTGATTTGCATAGGGTCTGTCAAAGACATGGATGTTGGCGAGCTTTTTTAGGTTTTTGTATATTCTCATAAAGTCGTAGCTGTCGTGGTTCCCAGCTATGAGGAGTATGTGCAAGCCCAAAGCGTTCATTTCTGTGAGAAAGTGCATGATAAGCTCTTGAGACTCAAAGTCGGGGTTTCTCTTGTCAAAGATATCCCCAGCTATTAGAAGAATTTCCACCCTTTCCTCTTTGCATATGCTCTTTACCTGCTCAAGGGCGTAGTGGAGGTCTTCGTTTCTGTTTATCCTGTCGTAGAGCCTTTTGCCCGCATGAAGGTCCGCTATATGAAGAAGCCTCATGACAGCACTCCAGCTCCAGAGAGTATTTCCCTCAACCTCTCAAACATGGGGTTAAAGGGCTCTTCCTTTTCAAGCCTTCTGTAAAGGGCTTTCATCTCCTCTATTATAAGCTCCACCGCCTCCTCTGGACTGTCGCAGAGGGATATAAGCCCCATGTCCTCTTGGTCTATAGTTCCGTAGGAAGCCATGGTGTTTTTCATAAAGTCCAAAAGGGGCTTCCAGTATTCAGAGCCAAAGAGGATTATAGGAAAGTGTGGGCTCTTGCCCGTCTGTATGAGGGTAAGGGCTTCAAAAAGCTCATCAAGGGTGCCAAAGCCACCGGGGAATATAAGATAGGCGGTGGAATACCTCAGGAGCATCACCTTCCTTACAAAAAAGTAGTCAAAGTTTAGAGAGATGTTCTGGTATGGGTTTGGCACCTGCTCGGTGGGAATCTGGATGTTTAAGCCCACAGAAAGGGTGCCTGCGTCCTTTCCTCCCCTGTTGGCAGCCTCCATTATGCCCGGACCACCGCCAGTGACTATATGAAAGCCAAGGCTTCCCAGCATAAAGGCGGTTCTGTACGCCTTTTTGTAGTAAGGGTCTGTTTCTTTTAACCTTGAGCTACCAAAAAAGGTTATAGCAGGTCCCACAGAGGACAGGGCATCAAAGCCCTGCACAAACTCACTCATGATTTTTAGCACCCGCCAGGTGTCCCCTTGCCTTATTTTGAGCTCTTCTATAAGCCTTATCTCTTCACTGTTCATTCAGGTCTTTTACCATACCCTCTAATTTTAGACTATCACCCTCCTGAGGCTTGTTAACATTGCTGGCATATCGGGGTCTCTTGTAGACCACCTTCTTCCTTGTAGAGGTCTTCTTGACCTTCTTGCTAGAGGTGCTAGCCACTTGTGCCTTCTTTTTAGAACTGCTGACAACATGCTTAGCCTTTCCCTGCACCACATGCTTGTTTGTCCTTGTGTTTGCAAAGGATAGGTCTATGGGCACGGAAAGGCTAAGAGCAGAGGCAAAAAGCGTCATAAATAAAAGTTTTCTCATGATAACCCTCCTTTGCCCCATAGGGGCAGGTAAAACTATATCACCAACTTTTAACCCATGTCAAGCAGGCTAAGAAGGTCCTCTAAGAGCCTGTCCCTGTTTTCCTTTTTTACCTCCAAAAGCACAGAACCCTTGAGCCTTCTTATCTGAGCCACCAGCGGATGCACATCCCTTATGGGTATGCTTATCACCATTACCTTTCTAGGGTCGTTTGTTAACCTTCTTATAAGCTCCGCAAAAGGCTTTGAAAAGAGCTCCATCTTGCCTACCTCGTCCACTATCACTATTTTGTCCTCTCTTAGAGCCTCCTCAAGAATAGGAAGAGCAAGGCTTTCAAACCTCTGCACATTCACCCCATAAGAGCCCACAAGGTGCTTTGAGGTAAAGGTTTTGCTGGCAAAGAGTAGGCTTTTCCCTTCGGTGGTCTGTATACTAAAGCCGGTACGTTTCTTTGTTTTTGGGTCTCTGACCTCCTGGGTCCAAAAGCCTATGGCTCTGTCTCCTAGTGTGTTGGCAAGCCTTTTTATGAGGGTGGTCTTGCCCACACCAGGCTCGCCGGTAAGCACTATCTTCATAGGTCCTGTAAGGCATATACCTTTAGCTTTCTACCGTTATCCATATAGCTCCTTATAGCTTGTAGTATGGCATACCCTCCCCTTACGGTGGTAGCATAGGGTATACCGTATTGAACTGCAGACCGTCTTATGTGATAGGCGTCGCTACGTTCTTTTCTTCCAGTGGGTGTGTTTATAATGAGCTGTATCTCTTGGTTTTTGACCATGTCCACCACGTTGGGTCTTCCTTCGGATACCTTCAGCACATGCTTTACATTGAGCCCCTCTTCCCTTAGAAACCTATATGTCCCACTTGTGGCATACACCTCAAAGCCAAGGTCAAGAAAACCCCTTGCCAGATCCACCACCTTTGGCTTGTCCCTGTCCGCAACGCTTAAGAAAACCCTACCCTCGAGGGGCAGTCTGTTTCCAGCAGAAAGCTGTGCCTTGTAGTAGGCAAGCCCAAAGTCCTCTGCTATGCCCATAACCTCACCGGTGCTTCTCATCTCAGGACCTAGCACTGGGTCCTCTTCTGGAAATCTGTTCCAAGGGAAGACCACCTCTTTGACCGAATATATCCTCTTGTCTGCAGGCATAAAGTCGCTGGCAAGGTGTGCTTTGCCCTCTTGAAGCCTCTGGAAGACCTCCGGCACAAGCTCCCTAAGACTTCTACCTATGCCCACAAGGGCGGAAAGCTTTGCCAGAGGGTAGCCTATGGTTTTGCTTACAAAGGGCACGGTTCTTGAAGCTCTGGGGTTTACCTCAAGCACATAGACATCGCCCTCCTTTACCGCAAACTGCAGGTTCACAAGACCTCTCACGCCCAAAGCTTTAGCTATGATTTTGGACTGCCTTTTTATCTCCTCCACCACTTCCTCTGGCAGGCTGTAGGGTGGAATGCTTGCAGCACTGTCGCCAGAGTGCACGCCCGCTTCTTCTATATGCTCCATCACCGCACCTATAAGGTAGTCCTCGCCATCACCTATGGCGTCCACATCCACCTCCACACTGTCCGAGAGATACTTATCTATGAGTATAGGCCTTTCGTAGCTGACGCTTACTGCTTCCTCTAAGTATTGCAGGAGCTCCTCCCTGTCGTAGACAATCCTCATGGCTCTACCACCGAGCACATAGGAGGGTCTTACCAACACTGGAAAGCTGAGCTCTTGGGCTATCCTGAGGGCTTCCTCCTTTGTTCTTGCGGTTCCGCTGGGAGGTTGTCTTAGCCCAAGGCTCTCTATTAGCTTTCGGAAAAGCTCCCTGTCTTCTGCCATGTCTATGCTCTCTGGGGGTGTGCCCAGTATGTTTATACCTAGCTCCTTGAGAGGAAGAGAGAGCTTGAGGGGCGTCTGCCCGCCAAACTGCAGGAAAACACCGTCAGGCTTTTCCCTCCTTATGACCTCCAGCACATTTTCCAAGACCACTGGCTCAAAGTATAGGGCGTCTGCGGTGTCGTAGTCTGTGGAAACCGTTTCTGGATTGCAGTTGAGCATTATGGTTTTTATGCCTTGCTCCCTGAGGGCAAAGACTGCATGCACGCAGGCATAGTCAAACTCTATGCCTTGCCCTATCCTGTTTGGACCACTGCCAAGAATAAGCACTTTTTTCATAGTTCCCTCCGTAGGTCTCTCGTCATGGCCTTTTCGTATGTATAGGGGCATTTTTCTGGGATTGGGTAGGCTTTTGGGTCTATGCCCCTGTCCTCTAGCCAGTCTTCTAACTTTGCTACTGCCCTTATCCAAGCCCTGTCCATCTGAAGTGGTAGCTTGTTCCTTAAGCTGGGATACTCTGTAAGCAGGATGTTTATCTCTCTCCTTGCGTTTTTAAGGTGTTCCAAGATAACTGCCAGATAGCTTATGCAGGTTTTGAGGTCTGACCGTGCCATATCCTCTATTTCTTCCAGTAGGTTTTCCCAGTCAACAAGCTCATAGGCTTTTTCCCTAAGCAGTTGCAGGTTTATCTCCACCCACAGAGGAAAATCCTTGTCATATAGCTCCTTCAGCTCCTCTTTGCTTGCGGTTTTCATAGCTTTTATTATATGCCCCTAAGGGGTTTTTTGAGGCTTTGAGCCTTTTCTTTTAGTTCTGCCAGTTTTAGAAGTGCCTGTAGGGGTGTGAGGTTTGCAATGTCCAGCTGTAGTATCTCTTCCAGCAGGGCATTTTCCTCTTCCTTTAGGCTCTCTTGGTAGACCTTCTCAAGCACAGGCAAGGTTTTTGAGGCTTCAAGCTCGCGCAGTATCTCCTCTGCACGCCTTATTACCTGCTGGGGCAGTCCTACCCTCTTTGCTACCTCCACGCCAAAGCTTCCCTCCGCCCTGCCTGGTCTTAACACATACAGGAAGTTTATACCTTCTCCTTCTTTGCTGACTGCCATGTGGTAGTTTTTGACGCCTTTTCTGTTTATCTCCGTAAGCTCCAGAAAATGGGTTGCCACAAGGGTTCTAGCCTTTATATGGTCAAGTATGTATTCCACGATAGCCCTGCTTATGGCTATACCGTCATAGGTGGATGTGCCCCTTCCTACCTCATCAAGCACAATAAGGCTTCTGTGGTCTGCGTTGTTGAGAATGCTAGAAACTTCCAGCATCTCGTTCATGAAGGTGGAAACACCAAGGGCTAGTATGTCCCCAGAGCCTATGCGGGCGTGTATGGAAGAGACAAGACCAACCTTTGCAGACCTACAGGGCAGAAAGGAACCCATATGAGCCATAAGGGTAAGCAAGGCGGTCTGTCTTATGTAGCTGGACTTTCCTGCCATGTTGGGACCGGTGATGATTAAAAGCAGGTTCTCCTCATCCATATAGGTAGAGTTGGGGCTGTAGTTTTTCGTATACTCTTCTATCACCGGATGCATACCCTCCTCTATGTAGAGGACCTTTTCCTCTACCACCTGAGGTTTTACCCATCCCTTCTCTAGGGCTATACTTGCCAAGGACTGAAGGTAGTCAAGCCAACCCAAAAGTTTGGCATTGTGTGCCAGCTTTTCTACCCTTTTAAGTATTCTTTCCCTGAGGGCTACAAAGAGCTCATACTCAAGGTTGTTTATCTTGCTCTGGGCAGAGAGTATCTTTTCCTCTAGCTCTTGCAAGTGGTCTGTGGTAAACCTTTCGGCGTTTGAGAGGGTCTGACGCCTACGAAAGTATGAGGGCACATACCTAAGGTTTGGCTTTGTGACCTCTATGTAGTAGCCCATCACCTTGTTAAAGCCTATCTTGAGACTTTGAATGCCTGTCTCTTTTCTTAGCTTTGCTTCATAGTCTTGTATGAGCCTTTGGGCGTTGTCTCTGTAGTAGCGAAGTTTGTCTAGCTCTGGGTCCACATCTTCCTTTATGAGACCCCCCTCTTTGAGATGCATGGGTGGGTCATCCACCAAGGTCCTTTCAATGTCTTCCTTTAGCTCAGAGAGGGACAAAAGTCCCTCTTGCACCTCCCTTAGGGCTGGCGACGAGACACCTTCCAAACTCTCCTTTATCCTACTTAAAAGCTCAAGGGCTTTCTTTACCTGCACCAAGTCCTTGGGCGTTGAAAGGCTACCGCTTATTCTACTTACAAGCCTTTCAAGGTCTGGCATATCCTTGAGGTTTTCTCTCAAAGACTGCAAGAGTGGTTTATTTCCGCACAGCTCATCCACTGCATCCTGCACTTTCTCTATGTCCTCCAGCCTTCTAAAGGGATGCAGAATATGAAACTTAAGCCTTCTTCTTCCCATGCCGGTGAGTGTCCTGTCTATTGTTCCAAAAAGGGAATACTTCTCTGAGCCCTCGTAGGACTCCAAAAGCTCAAGACCTCTGCGTGTGCGATAGTCGACCTTTACATAACCTTCGCCTGCGTAGGGTTTTGGCTTTGACACAAAGGGCAGGAAGGACTTTTGAGTGTTTTTCAGATACAGATACAAACCTCCAAAGGGCAAAAGCTCCTCCTCTCTTTCAAAGCCAAGACCCCTTGCACTGTATATGTGCATGTCTTCCCGCAGGACTTTGAGCCCCTCTTGGAAGTATTCTTCTTCTAAGGTGCTTACAAAAGGCTCCAGCTCCTTTAACTCAAAGGAAAGACCTTTGGGCAGTAGCAGTTCCTTTGGGGAAAACTTGAGGATAAACTCCTTTGCTCCCGCAGGGTCAAAGCTACCACCCACAAACTCGCCAGTGGCTGGGTTCAAGTAGGCACAAAGGTAAAGACCCTTGTCCTTTATAAGGCTGGCAAGCCCACAGGCTTCCCTTTCAAAGTATGTGCCCGGCGTTATTACCCTTATAACCTCCCTTCTTACTATTCCCCTTGCCTGAGAGGCATCTTCCACCTGCTCGCATATGGCTACCTTGTAGCCCTTGGAGACAAGCTTTGAGATGTATGAGCTTGCCGAGTGGTATGGCACACCACACATGGGTATTCTATCTTTCCCCTTGCCCGCAGGTCTGGAGGTGAGCACAAGCCCCAGCTCCCTTGAGCCTAGCTCTGCATCCTCGTAGAAAAGCTCATAAAAGTCCCCAAGGCGAAAAAAGAGCAGGCAATCACCGTAGAGCTTTTTAAAGTGGTGGTATTGGGCGAGCATAGGGGTGAGCTCTTCATTACTTGGCGTATTCCACATGCCTTGTCTCCCTTATGACTACCACCTTTATCTGTCCGGGGAACTGCATCTCCTCCTCTATCTTCCTCGCTATGTTTTTGGAGAGCATATAAGCTTCCTCGTCGCTTATCTCCTCGGGGCTAACTATTACCCTGACCTCTCTTCCTGCTTGCACCGCATAGGCGTTCTGCACACCCTTGAAAGATTTGACTATCTCCTCCAGCTTTTCAAGCCTTTTCAGATATGCCTCAAGGCTTTCCCTTCTTGCGCCCGGTCTTGCCGCAGAGAGGGCGTCTGCTGCGCACACAAGGGCTACTTCTGGATAACGCACAGGCTCTTCGTTGTGGTGTGCCTTTATGGCGTTGAGCACAGGGTCTGGCTCTCCGTAACGTTTGCAAAGCTCTATGCCTATGTCTGTGTGAGAGCCTCCAAGCTCATGGGATATGGCTTTACCAATGTCGTGCAAAAGCCCTGCCCTCCTTGCCATTTTGGCATCCAGCCCAAGCTCCTCCGCCATCATCCCAGCAAGGTAGGCAACTTCCTTTGAGTGTAAAAGCACGTTCTGTGAGTAGCTGGTCCTGTAGTAGAGCTTTCCTATGTAGTAGTAGAGCCCAGGGTTTATATCGTATAGCCCAAGTTCCATACAGGTCTCTTCGCCCATCTTTCTAATCTTCTCGTCCATTTCCTTCTTGACCTCTGCAACTACCTCTTCTATCCTGGCTGGGTGTATCCTTCCATCTTGTATGAGCCTCTCAAGGGCATCCTTTGCAAGCTCCCTCCTCAGTGGGTCAAAGGAGGAGATGGTGACTATGTCGGGCGTGTCGTCAATTATGAGGTCCACACCGGTGAGCAGTTCAAAGGTTCTTATGTTCCTTCCTTCCCTTCCTATTATCCTGCCTTTAAATTCGTTGCTGGGAAGCTCCACGGTGGTGGTGGTGTAGTTTATGGCTATCTCGGAGGAAAGCCTTTGGACTGCTGTGGTTATCACCTTTTTTGCCTCAAACTCTGCCCTCTCCCTTGCCTCCTCCTCTATGCGTTTCATCACCCTTATGGCTTCCACCTTTGCCTCTTCTTCTACCTTTCTCAAAAGCTCCGCCCTCGCCTCTTCAAGGGTCATGCTGGCTATCCTCTGAAGCTCAAGAAGCTCTCTCTGTCTGAGGGTTTCTACCTCCCTTTCCCTATCTTCAAGATTCTTGAGCTTTGCTTGCAACTCTCTCTGCGCCTGGTCTATTTGCCTTTCCATTTCCCTTATCTCTTTCTCCCTTCTGTATAGCTCCTCTTCACGCCTTTCAAGGGCTTGAACCCGTCTGTCTAAGTTGGCTTCACGATGCTGTAAAGACTGTTCCAGTTTTTGTATTTCCTGCTTTTTCTCTGCCAAGTATTCCTCCAACTCCCTGTTCTTCTTTTCCAGCTCGCTCCTGAGGGTTTCCCTTTCTTCCTTCAAAAGTGCTCTTAGTCTGTCTGCCTCTTCCTGAGCCAGTCTTAGTATCTTCTCTGCTTCTCTTTCTGCGTTTAGCCTGACCTCTTTGGCTTCCTCCTGAGCCTTTCTTAATATTTCCTGAGCTTCCTCTCTAGCTTTGGAAACTGCTTGCTCTGCCTGTTTTCTCTCTTCTTCAAAGTCTGGAGCTGTTGGCAGGGTTTTCCTTTCAGCCCTTTTTGAAAGGAGAAAACCCAAAAGTCCGCCAAAGGCGAGAGCCAAAAAGCCCACAAAAACAAGCACTTCCACGCTCATTTTTCCTTACCTCCTTGATAGATTTTTTCTTCCGTGACCACAAGGTCAACGGGCATGTCCCAGTCATCCCTTGGCACCTCCTCCAATAGCTGAAACTGGTAGCACACTCCCACCCTTAGACCTCCAAGCCTCCCAAGGATTCTGTCGTAGTAGCCCTTCCCATAACCTATGCGGTAGCCCCAAGGATCAAAGGCAACACCCGGTATAAGGGAAAGATCCACCTTTTGGGGGCTTACCTCCTCTCCTCCAGATGGTTCAAGTATACAAAAGGCACCTGGGCTCAGACTTGCGTCCTCTTCAACCCTTATGAGCCTAAGCTCTTGCCCCTCCACCCTAGGAAGTAAAAGCCCCTTACCTCTTTCCAAAGCCCATGAAAACAGAGGCGTTATATCAGGTTCTCCCCTGTGGGGGCAGAACATAAGAAGGGTGTTAGCCCCTTCCAATAGTCCCAAGCTCAGGAGGTTTTTTATTATGCCCTCCGAGAGCCTTTTCCTCTCATCCTCAGTGAGGGCTTCCCTCTTTTGTATTAGCCTTTTTCTTATGTCCCTTTTGGTAAGCAATCTCATCTTCCGCCTCCTTTTCAGGAGGGGAAGGCAAGAAATACCCGCCCATGCCGTGGAGGAAGGAGCCTTGGTGGGCCCCAAAAGCCTTAGGTGGGTGCCCTCCCGGAACGCCTCCTGGCTGTCCCGGAGACCGGGCTCCCTATTGCCTCACCATGTGGACCCCAATATAAACTCCTTCACCACGCACAGGGCAGGCTTTATCTCAGCTTTGCCCCAAACTTCTCTTCCAGCTCAGCTATTATCTCTTCCACAAATCTGTTAACATGCTGGTCTGAAAGGGTGCCTTCTTTACTTCTAAACACCAGCCTGAAGCTAACACTTTTCTTGCCTTCCCCCAGTTTCGGGTCCGTATAGAGGCTAAAAACCTTCATATCTTCCACCAGCTCTTTTTTCCTGATATGGGATATTAATTTATCCAGACCCACCTCTTTGTCCACCAGTAGGGTGAGGTCCCTTATAACTGGTGGATATTGAGAGAGAGGTGCGTAAGCTCTAAGTCTTTCTCCCAAAAGACCAAGCCTTAGCTCACCCACCACAACCCTGTGCTTTATACCCAGCCTCTCTTGAATTGCTGGGTTCAAAAGCCCAAAATATCCCACCTGTTCGCCCTCTATATAAAAGGCTCTCTGCACTCCGGGGTGCAGGAAGGGCAGGTTTGAAGCCTCTGAGCTGTAGTCCTCTGAGTAGTTCCTCAGGATATCCCAAAGCAAAGACAGCCCATGGTAGGGTGTATACTCTTCCTCTGGGAAGATCCTTCTGTAGCCGGTCATAAGAAAGCCAAGTCTTGCCTCCTCCTCTTGAAGGAAAACCTTTCCTATTTCAAATATCGCCATGCTGTAGTTGTAGTTTCTTATGTTTTGCATGCACACCCTCAGAAGGGATGGAAGGAGAGAGGTCCTTAGAAACCTTTGGTTCTTGCTTAGAGGGTTTACAAGCTCCCACTGTGGGAGGGGCAGGGACAAAAGCTGGTAAAACTCTGCGTCTTCAAAGGAGAAGGTTATTACCTCAGAAAAGCCTCTGCTCACCATAAGGTTTCTAAGCCTGTCTGTAAGGCTTTCCACCTCTGAGGGTCTTGAGGGCACTCTAAGGATTGGTGAACCTATCTGGGAATAGCCATCAACCCTAAGAAGTTCTTCAATAAGGTCCACATCTCCCTGCATATCAAAGCTCCGATGAGAGGGAATATAAACCTCCATACCGCACCTAAGGACCTGATGGGGTATGTCAAGAGCCTTCAACGCCTGTGAGGCATGTTCTTTGTCTAAGTCCTTTCCTGCGTATCTTTTGAACTTCCCAAGGCTTAGGAAGACCTTTTTTGGCTCGTAGGGCTCTGGATACACATCCTTCAGGGCGGTGAGCCTGCCACCTGCCAGCTCAAGAATAAGCCCTATGGCGATGTTTTGTGCGGTCTTTACACCCTCTATATCCACATTCCTCTCAAAGCGGTAGGAGCTCTCCGTCTGAAGGCTCAAAGACTTTGCAGACCTCCTTATTCTATAGGGGTCAAAATAAGCCGACTCAAGGAGTATGCTTTCTGTGTCTTCCTTTACAGAGCTTTCAAGACCGCCTACCACTCCCGCTATGGCAAGGGGCTTTTCTGCGTCCGCTATGAGAAGGTTTTTAGAGCTCAGCTCCTTCTCACTTCCCATAAGAGTGGTTATCCTCTCGCCCTCCCTTGCATCCCTCACAAAAAGGGGAAGCCTTAGCCTTTTGAGGTCAAAGGCATGCAGGGGCTGACCCTCAAGAAGCATCACATAGTTGGTTATGTCCACTACATTGTTTATGGTCCTTATACCACACTGCCAGAGCCTCCTTCTGAGCCAAAGGGGTGAGCCCTTTACCCTTATGCCCTCTATGACCGCCCCCCGGTATCTCCTGCAGTCTGGAGACTCAAGCCTTATGTCCATATCTCCAAAGTCTTCAAAGGCTGGGTATTGCCTCTCCTTTTTGCTTACTCCCATTATGGCACATATCTCCCTCGCAAGACCCTTCACCGAGAGAAGGTCTCCTCTGTTGGGGGTAGGCTCTATCTCAAGTATGTGTTCTCCAAAGCCAAGAAGGTCATAGGCGGACAAGCCCGGCTTTAGCTCTTCCTCAAAGGTAAGCACGCCCTCAGAGTGGTCTTCAAGCCCCAGCTCCTTGGCAGACAGAAACATACCCTGAGATACCACTCCATCAAAATCCCTCTGGGTTATGCACATGCTACCCACCTTGGCGTTTGGAAGGGCTAACAAGACCCATTGACCCTCTTGCACTTTTGCATCCGCAGATACCACCTGAAGAAAATGACCCTCGCCCACCTGAGCTTTGTACACATAGAGGTTTCTTGTGGGGTGGGGTTTTTTCTCCACCACCCTTGCAGAGACCACACCATCAAGGTCCATATCCCACCTGCTTAGGGTAGCCTCGACGCTTTTCAGGGTAAGCTCCTCTGCTACCCTTTGAGGCTCAAGCCCCTCTATATCTATGAACTCTGAAAGCCAAGAGAAGGGAACTTTCATGGAAATATTTTAAATCAATCTCTATAGGGTGCGGTGGTAAGGTATTTTTCCCCACCATCGGGGAGGATGACCACTATAACGCCCTCTTCCAGCTCCTTAGCCAGCTGGAGGGCTGCGTGCAGTGCTGCACCACAGGATTGACCTGCAAGTATGCCCTCCTCTCTGGCAAGCCTCTTGGTCATCTCATAGGCGGGTTCTGTCTCTACGAATATGGTCCTGTCCAGAAAGGTTTCGTCAAAAATACCGGGCTTTATAGAGCTTTCAATGTGCTTTAGCCCTTCTATTCCATGAAAGGGATAGGCGGGCTGGACGCCGATTATCTGAACCTCTGGATTGTATACCTTTAGCCTTCTTCCCGTGCCCATGATGGTCCCGCCC
>JAXSPD010000029.1:0-25947 GCA_037926845.1 Candidatus Pampinifervens yunnanense
AAGGGGCCAAAGCCTAGTTCCACTGCCTCCTGCAAGTATTAACACCTTCATACCCTCACCTCCTTTAGACTTTGCCTGAAGGCGTAGAGCCTGTCAAGACTACTAAATTTATTATCCTTTACCACACCATAGTCCATAAAGGAAAAACTCCTCAGACCAAGCCTGTATAACTCCTTGAGATATTCTAGGTTTTTCATGTATGCCATATCATCCGCTATTACATCCGCACGCTTGTTGTTGGGCATGTAGTGGGCAAGATGGAGAGGCTTGCCATAGGCGTTGAAAAACTGGCAGTTTTTGAGTATTCTTTGCGGGTTGCCATAGCCGGCATTCTCCGACATCTTATAATCAAACATGCTCTGGAAGAAAACTGCATTGCCAGATCTTATAACAGGCTCAAAAAACCTTATGAAATCCACACCCTCTTGGAACTCCACCAGCCATCCGCCAAAGCATATGCCATACTCCGCATTAAGCCCGCTGTTTCTGATTAGCTCTATGGCTCTTAGGAGGTTTTCCCTAAGGCGTGTGTAATAGTCCCTGCTGAGGTCGTTTATGTTGTCTGTGTAGGGTATTTTATGATCACAGGTTGGGCTTAGCCGGCAGGCGGTGTAGGTGGACTGCTCTGTGGCAAGGGCTATGTATACTTTGGCTCTTGCCTGAGACCTTAAAAAGGTAAGTATTTCCTGCAGGTCCTGGAGGAAGGCATCGGATATGTGATAGTCTCCCTTTGTTGGAGGTCCAAGTTCTGGGTTCTGTCCGTCGTAGTTTTCCCAAGTTATAAGCATGAGGCTATAGCCCTGCTGGGTCCACTCAGAAAAGCGTCCCTTTTGAGCCCAATCCCTTATGTATGTCATACTTTGCCCGTATACTCTGCCAGAGCTATCCTTTGCACCGTTGAGCCAAAAACTCACTATATCCGGTTTCAAAAGGTTTAACACCCTTACCCCATCTGGGTCGTATCCGTTTATCATCCTCTCTGGGTCAGCCCCCAACCCAAAGAGTATTTGAACTGTCTGAGGCGGTGGTTGAGGATTGCCTGTCTGAGGCGGTGGTTGAGGGTTGCCTGTCTGAGGTGGTGGTTGAGGGTTGCCTGATGATGACTGAGAGCCACCACCGCAACTACTTATGAACAAGCCAGCAAGTAATCCATACAAAAACTCTCTTCTACTTGCTCGCATTAAACCCCTCCTGTCTTAAGTATAGCATATACTTTTCCCCTTCATGAATAAGATAGAAGCCAGGTAAAAAGCCCTGTTGTGCTCTTGGAAAGCGTCTACTTAACAAATCCATTTCGTGCCTGCTCATAAGTATACAATCTACAAAAAGGCTTGGATTAGAAAGTGCAGTGTAATAGGCATAGTTATGGGGCAACATAAATATGCTACTGTCCTCTGTAAAGTAGACTACCCGGAAGGTGTATGCGTCATCGGAGAGAACCTGAGAACATGCCCTTTCTTTTATTAAATCTGCAGTTTTTATTTCCTCCCCGAGGCTCAATACTTTTGGTATACCCTTTCCCCAGAGAGATGCTATAAAGGCTTTTTCGTTAAGGTCACGGGAGTAAAAGGGCATAAAAAAGGATACCAAGTAGGAGATAAACATAAGAAATATAAAAAGACGAGAGGACGCAAACCCCATATAGTAGCCGAACACAAGAGAAAAGATTAGAAATAAGACGGAAGTGTGCATATAGGGGAAATAAAGACCAAAATATATGGAAAAATACAAAAGAAAAGCGGGAATTAGATATATAAGAAATACGGGAATGGAGTAAAGAAAATAATACCTTTTCATATAAAAAGGAAGTATAAAGTAGGTTAGAATTAGGGGAAGATTGAGAAGTAGATACTTAGAGGTCAAAATTAGGCTGGAGAAGACAGACCCAGAAGCAAGCCTTACCTCTTCCGGAATGGGCTCAGACCTAAAAAAGGAGTATGGGCTCTCTATGAAATAGAAGGGGCTTCCAGTAAATATCCAATTCAGGTATAACCAGGAGAGGAAAAAGAACACTATGGGCGTTAGTTTAACAACTATAATCGCAAGCCTGTAAGAGAGACCTCTCTTCTCTACGGAGAGAAATATGCTAAGCACATAAATTGGAATTAAAAGTATGCTTCTAAAGTCGACGAAAAAGGTCATTCCAAACATAATGCCAGCTAGAAAAATGTGTATGGAGTATCCTTCGCGCATGTGTCTGAGAGCGTATAGCGCTGAAAAGGCAATGAGCACATAGAATATAAGCACCTCAAACCTCTGAGAGGCGAGGAATACATACAAAGGATTAAACAAGAGCAAAGGTAAAGCCATGAAGGAGTATGTTTCTCCTTTATTTGTTTTAAGAATATACCAGACTAAAAGCGCAGACATAAGGGCACTAACTATGGCAGGGACCACTAAGGGGTCGTTATACAACAGGAAGGGCACAAAAGCAATTGGTGGATATACAAAGCCAATGTTTTCAAGACGCAAAGCCTTCTGTGTAGCAATGAGAGCCTTCTCTCCAAAGAAGATTAGGTTGCTGTGAATGTATTGATGCTCCATAAAAAGGTTTACCGAAATAAAAGCGTAGCTAAAAGAAAGCAAGATGAACAAAAGCCAGACCATCATGATCCAACCACAGGAGGTTTATACTTGGTAATACCATGCTGTGTTTTTTGCCAGTAGAAAGGTTTGGTGAAGAGCTCATAAAGGGCTTTGTAGGAAGCCCTTGAATGCAAAAGCCAATATATTGGATTGAGGAAAGCATATGGCAAAAGTTCGTAATAACCGCGTTTAAAGACTGCAAGCATATTGAGGTATATGCCCATAAAGTTGCCAATAAGTAGATTAAAAAGGGATATGTAGAGCACAGCACCAGGGAACAGAGGTTCATAGAGTTTTGTTTGTGTGAAGACCCATATAAGGAAGATAAACCACATTATGGGATTTATGAGAAAGGTTATGGGCGTGCCCCCTATAAGAAAGAGAAAGGCGAGCATGCCCTTAAGGCCTACTGTTTTGTATAGCCTACCTAGGTTCCTTGAATGCACCAGAAAGGTTTGCATGTATCCCTTTATCCACCTAGACCTTTGCCTTATCCAGTTTCTAAGTTTTGCGTTTGCCTCTTCGTAGGTGGTGGAGTTTATTATGCCCACTTTGTAGCCCTTGCCAAAGGCCCTTACACCTAGGTCGGCATCTTCTGTGGTATTGAAGGGGTCCCATGCACCTATCTCACGGAGCTTTTCTGTGTCAAAGTGGTTGCTGGTTCCTCCAAGGGGTATAGGTAGCCTTAGGTTGTATAGACCGGGCAGAAGGTAATCAAACCAGTAGGAATACTCCAGCGTAAACATCTTTGTTAGAAAGTTTTCATCCTTGTTAAAGTAGTTTAAAGCTGCCTGAAAGCATATGTATTCCCCACCTCCCTTTTGAAAGGCAACCACTGCCTTTTTAAGCTGGTCTGGTTCGGGGATGTCCTCTGCATCGTATATGGTTAGGTATTTTCCTTTTGCAAAAAAGAGACCGTAGTTGCAGGCTTTGGGCTTTGTTTTGGGTATGCTATTGGGCACTATTATAAAACGCCAGTTTGCTGGTGGAGCGCACTTTTTTGCTGCCTCAAGGGTTTCTGTATCGTCCTCTTCCAAAAGTAGTATCACATCCAGCTTGTCCTGAGGGTAGTCCATTTTCTTGAGACTTCCCATTAGAATACCCACCACCTCTGGCTCTTTGTATACAGGCACTAGCACCGTGTAAACAGGAAGGTCCCTATCCTCTAGGGATTTTACCTCTTCATCTGTTATATACTGCTGCATTTCGCTTTTTGCTCCCGCTATGCTTACTACCAGCTTGAAGGCTATGGAGAGAAGGTAGAAAATTTGGGCTGTTATTATGAGGATCACGAGGGTAAGGACCGCATTCACATACAGACCATACAGAAAAAGAGCAAACAAGGCACCCATAAAAAACACCTGACCTCTCGAGAAAACAAGGGATGCAGAATACTCCGGCGAGAGATAAAAAAGTCCCTTTATTGCCCTATCTATGAGCACTTCTTTATGCACAGCTTCCAATGTTCTTATTAGGTCAAGGTCTGTAATTAGGGTAATAAGTGGGGTGTAGCCCTGAAAATGCCTCTGAATAAACTCTCTAAGGTTATTACTGCAGGGATTTGAAACAAAGAGTTTCACACTTTTAGATTCTTCATCTATCCTTGCCGGCAGGACCTCATTTGCCACAAGCTCATGCCAGTCGAATTTCTTCAAAAAGGCCTCGTCTACTTGTGAGAGTATCTTATCCACACCAAGCACAAGGGGAATACCAAAGTGCTCTGACAGAACCATATAGAGCTCCAGCCGGGTTATATAACCCAAAGAGGCAAGCACCCAGCCAAGCCTTCCCCCGCTTCTACGCTGATATTCCAATGCCTCCTGCAGTTGTTCTTCTGTGATTAAACCCTTCTGAAGCAGAAGCTCCCCTATGGGGGTCCTTTCAGAAGTTAGACCACAGACTGAAGAAAAATCCCGTGGCATCGCCCGTTTTCCTACCGTATATGGTTTTCTGAAAACCTGGCACCAAAGAAAAGTTTCCTATCTTTATACGTGGTGCAACATTTAGTTGGACAAGTTTATAGTCTGGTTCTAAGAAAACATTTTCCCCAATTCTCTTTTTCTTTCCATCACCTAAACCTATCTGTGCATCCACAAAGCCTAGCAACTGTATGTTTTTAGACAGGTTTATACCGCCGCCGGCATATGCCCTTATCTGGCTGGAGGGATAACCAAAATAGTATCTGTATCCTATTCCCGAGTCCCAAAAGCCCCAGCCTCCAGAGAAGCCATAAAGCAGACCACCCTCAAGGGCAAACCTCCCGTAGCCTATCCTTGGGTTGTCGCTTATAGAGTAGCCCGTTGGGATTATTGCATTCGCATATCCAGAAAAGGAGTATCTATTCCCCACAGATATGTTTCTTATCACACCCAGCTCCAGGTCTCCAAAGCCAGAGGTTTTATCCTGCCCACACTTTAGCCAACTGTATGGTAGTTTAAAGGTTAGGGTGTGTTTCTTATCCAAGCCGTATTCGCCGTAGAGTTGGATCTCCTGTTTTTCAAAGGTGCAACCTATGGGTCTACGGTTTCCATTTTCGTCAAAATACTTCTTAGCCCTCTGGGAGTAGAAACTCATGGATAGGAATGCTTCACCCTCCTTTCTTACCCACGCAGAGGCAAAAACCAAGGAAGGCACAAGACTTGCAGTGAGTATAGCGAACCTCATATGTTCCTCCTTGTAAGTCTTTTGTAGGTGTAGATAAACAGGTAAAGGAGGGGCACAGCCATCAAAAGCACGAAAAGGCCCTTGTATTTGTTCCAGTAGTATGAAAGCCCCTTTTCTCCCTCATACCTTAGCCTTAGTTTTTTATTTGTCTCAAAGGAAGCAAAGTAATCTGTGGATATAACCGCCACATCACCAAATAGGTTTAGGTAATCTCTTATATCGTAAAGTTCAGATATGGCTACAAAATCTGGGCTTCCGTAATAACTAAATACAAGCTCTGGCACCTTTTTGGGGCTTAAGTAGGCGAAAACAAAGGGAATATAATACTTAGCAGAGAAAATAACACGACCATCCACGGGGTCGTAGACCTCAAAAAGCCCCTTAGAATTTTCTTGCTTTGCAAACTTTACAACAAAATTGTAGTTAGAAGCCATACCGTCGCTAAAAAGCTCAATTTTTTGTATGCTTTTGTTTACTTCACCTAGCGAGGATAGGAACTTTAATGCAATGGGTAGCATGTTTTTGTCTTCTACCAAAAGCCCCACCCTTCCGTTAAGTATTCTCAGAAAATCCGCTATAGTTTTTACCTGATTGCTTACGCTATTCCAGTAGAAATAGGAGTTGTCAAAAACCGTTAAAGCGGACTGGGTGACCGCTCCAAAACAGTTATCGGAAGAAGTGAAGTTCACAAGGTTTACAACAAGGGTATTGTGCCCATAGGACAGCTCTTGTGTGGGGATTTTTATGTCAATGGACCTACTGCCATGACCTTCCAAAGGCAATGTTTTTATAAGTGCCTGGTTTAGATAAACTCTTAGTTCCATCTTATCCTTTTGATGGGCTGGCGTATGCAGAAAGTTGAGCCTAAGGTATAGGTTGTCCGGCATACCCCCAAAGGAAGAGGTGCTAAAGGGTATGTAAAAGGATATATTTGCCATGCCCTTAACGGTGGAGGTGCTTACACCAAGTTCCCTAAAAGATAGGGTGCTGTATTCTTGTTCCTTCTTTGAAACTATATCCTTCACCTCCAAAGCCTTTCCGAATACTAAAGGCTTGTATCCTTCCTGCAGTGCCTCAAGAGTGCTTTTTGTGATGTAAAGAACATTACCCTCCAGTCTTGTATCACTATTGGATAGTTTTATTATCTTCTCGCATTTTTCACTTGTGCCCCATTCAAACATAGGTGGTATGCTTCTAACCTTTGAAAGGTAGTATGCTATAGGTAGGAGATCCTGGTCCTCTATGCAAAAGCTTCTTCCATAGTCCATTAAAAAGGTATGTATATCTTCCATAGGTTTGTAATCAAAGCCAACTTTACTGGCGGAGCTTATTATTATGTATGGTTTGTCGGAGAAAACATCTTCACATATGTTGTTAGAGAGCCTTAGGTCGCCCTTTATGGAAACCTTTATAAAGTCCCTGTTTTTCCTTGGCCTTGCCTCTATGTATACTGGCATGCCAGAGTCTTGCAATGTGAGACTTCTTACTGGAATATCATCAACCAAAATGCTAACGGAGGAATCCTTCCTTAGGTATTCAGGAAGAAATATGATTATGGAGAAGTAAGCCCTTAGAAGGTTCTTGTATACTGGCACATAAAAATCGTAAGAGGGGTTTATACCCCTTAGGACCATATCGTCCGAAAGGAGGTTTATATCTTTGAAACTGTACTCCACTCTTTTGTAGCCGGCGGGTAATGGGGACTTTTCTGCTTTATGTGCCTCCATCTGTGTCCTCTGGCTAACCCTTGGAGTTGTTTTATTGATTTGCACCCTCTCCCTTTTGGAATTTTCCACCTTGGTTTCTACTCTTCTTCTGTCTGTAGGTTGCGAATGCTTATTGTCCTCGCCGTAAAGCCGGTTTATACCCTCTAATCCTTCAAGAGGGCTGGAAGCCATAACAAAATAAAAGCTCATAAGCAGTAGGCTTATTAAGGGCAACATTTTGTGATTTATTATATCAGATTAACTTAATCAAAATTTATGATAAAACTCACTTCATATATCAAATATCACCTCCGCAACCCACAGGTCTCCCTGTTTTTCTACCTTCAGGTCATGGTAGGTGGCAGCCTTTATTACCAGTTTTGGCTCGTGTATCTGTGGGTCAAACCTGTTTCCCTTTAGCCTTACCTTTGCGTAATTTTCTTTGACCTCTAGGGGCTCACATCTTGAGGCTATAAAGCTCTCCGCTTCGTGCAGGACTATGGCTTGATTTATAAGGTCTGCCAACAGAAAGGGAAGCTCTGAGGAAGCTTCCACAATCCTTTCGTCCTCTGGGGAAGTATCTTCTATAGAAGTTATCTCGTTAAAGGTAGCAAGCAGGGCTTTGCAAAAGAGCTCCTCAAGGCTTTTTGCCCATACCCTTATGCCAGCGTCCGCAGTTATGCGGTCTATAGTCTCATAAAAGCTCATAGCCCCAAAACATCAAACATGGAATACCAGCCCGGTGGCTTGTCCTTTATCCATCTTCCCGCTTCTATGGCACCCCTTGCGAATATGTCCCTTGAACTTGCCCTGTGAGTAAGCTCCAGCCTTTCACCAAAGCCCAAAAAGTAGACGGTATGCTCTCCTACCACATCACCACCTCTTAGAGCCACAACACCCACCTCTTGGGCTTCTCTGGGCGATATTCCGTCCCTTCCGTGCACCCTTTTTTCCAAACCCATAGCCTGACACAATATCTCCTCAAGCCTTAGAGCTGTTCCGCTGGGTGCGTCCTTTTTGTAGCGGTGATGAATTTCTAATACCTCCGCATCAAAGCCTCTGTTTTTTAGCACCCTGCTGGCTATATCCACCAACCTAAAGAGCAGGTTTACACCAAGGCTCATGTTGGGAGAGAGAAGTATGGGGGCATGCTCTGAGTAGGACCTTATATCTTTTATCTCTCCTTCACTAAAACCGGTAGTTCCAATAACCACAGCCTTTCCGGCAAGAGCGGAGAGTTTGGCATGAGAGACCCCTGCAATGGTGTTGCCAGAAAACTCTATAACTACATCACAGAGAGAAAGCACATCCTCAAGCCTTGAGGTAAGGGGTATACCCTTTAACTCCTCTATGCCGGACGCTTCGCCAAGGTCATGGCTTCTTATGCAGTCTGGATGCTCCACGCCCGCCACTACCTGAAAGTCTGAATACTCAAGGGAGAGCCTTAGGATGCTTTTGCCCATCCTCCCCAAAGCACCGCAGACAATAGCCTTTGTCATTCTTCCTCCTCTTCGCCGAATATCATCTCCTCAAGCTCTTCCACTGCATCCTCTGCTTGGTCTGGAGGGACAACGGAGGGATATAGGGCTACCTGAATACCTTCAGTGAAGAGAAACCTACTTATAATCTCTTGGAGCTTTTCCAGCTCTTCAGGGCTAAGGTCTCCTCTTATGCTCTCTTCTACGGGCTTGTTGGTGAAGAAAAAGCCTACAAGACTGAAGGGAACCGCATAAAGTTGTTCTTCCATGACACGCTCCTTTGAGTTTTGAGAAAATTATAATATGAATATGGACTACAGACCGCAGGAAATAGAAGCCAAGTGGCAAAGAGTTTGGGAAGAGCAAGGGATTTTCAGAGCAAGGGAAGAGGGCAAGAAACTCTATGTGCTTGAGATGTTTCCATACCCTTCTGGCAGGATACATATGGGACATGTGAGGAACTACACCATAGGAGATGCCATAGCAAGGTTTATGAGGTTTAAGGGCTACTCGGTGCTTCATCCTATGGGATGGGATGCCTTTGGATTGCCTGCGGAGAACGCTGCCATAAAGCATGGAGTCCACCCTGCCAGCTGGACCTACGAAAACATAGCCTATATGAAAAGGCAGTTAAAGAGCCTTGGCTTTTCTTACGATTGGGATAGGGAGATAGCCACCTGCGACCCTGAGTATTATCGTTGGAATCAATGGATTTTTCTCAAGTTTTTTGAGCATGGCTTAGCCTACAGGAAGTCCGCAGAGGTAAACTGGTGTCCTAACGATGAGACGGTGCTTGCCAATGAGCAGGTTATAGAGGGAAGATGCTGGAGGTGTGGCACGCCCATAGTAAGAAGGGAAGTGCCCTCTTGGTATTTGAATATAACCGCCTATGCGGAGAGGCTTTTGGAAGACCTCAAGGAGCTTGAAGGCAAGTGGCCAGAAAGGGTTATAGCACAGCAAAGAAACTGGATAGGAAGGTCAGAGGGTGCTATCCTTAAATTCTTTGTGGATGATATTCCCATAGAGGTTTTTACCACAAGACCAGACACGGTCTTTGGTGCTACCTTTGTAGTGCTTGCACCAGAGCATCCTCTTACCCTTGAATTGGCAAAGAGAGGAAACTTCTCAGAGGTCAAGAGCTTTGTGGAACGTATGAAACAAAAATCCACAAGGGAAAGGGGAATAGAGGAAGAAAAGGAAGGTGTGTTTCTTGGAGTTTATGCGGTAAACCCTGCTACGGGAGAGAAGATACCCGTCTGGACCGCCAACTATGTGCTTTATGAGTATGGCACGGGTGCCATAATGTGCGTGCCAGCCCATGACCAAAGGGACTATGAGTTTGCCATAAAGTATGGACTACCCATAAGGTATGTGGTTAAACCTCCGGAGGGAGAGTTTCCAAAGGACAGAGCCTACGAAGAGCCGGGTATTCTCATAAACTCTGGACAGTTTAATGGGATGAAGTCCACAGAAGCAAAGAAAGCCATAACCCAGTGGCTTAAGGAAAGGGGTCTTGGAGACTTTAAAATAACCTACAGACTAAGGGACTGGAACATTTCAAGACAGAGATACTGGGGCACGCCTATACCCATAGTTTACTGCGACCACTGTGGAATAGTGCCAGTCCCAGAGGACCAACTTCCCGTGCTTTTACCTCAAAGGGTGGAGATAACAGGTCATGGAAACCCTCTTGAAAAAGTCCCAGAGTTTGTCAACACCACCTGCCCCAAGTGTGGAAGACCTGCAAAAAGAGAGACGGATACAATGGATACCTTCTTTGACTCAAGCTGGTATTTCTTGCGCTTTTGCGACCCCAAAAACTCAGAAAAGCCCTTCTCTCCAGAAAGGGTGGAGTTCTGGATGCCCGTAGACCTATACATAGGCGGTATAGAGCATGCGGTCTTGCACCTTCTTTATGCGAGGTTTTTCCAAAAGTTCCTTTATGACCTTGGACTGGTAAAGGACAAAGAGCCCTTCCTTAGGCTTATTACTCAAGGTATGGTGCTAAAAAGGTGGGTAAGCGTGGAGAGGTATTTGGAGTATTTGGAAGAAAAGTATGGCATTAAAAACCTTGAGGAAAATAGCGTAGAGGAGCTAAGGGAGTTAATTTTGAGAGATATGAAAGAGTTAAGTTAAACTTACTCCCTAAACTCCTCCCCCAAAAGCCCCAGCACATCCTCCGTGCTTACAAGTCTTTTTATGAGATTGTGAAGATATTCCCTGTCTCTTATGTCCCTTACCTTATCCTTCACACCCTCGGGCACATACCCAAGCCTACCCTCTATCACCGTCAATACCGCATCCTGTGCGTCTTTGAGCAAACCAACCTTATGTCCCAACTCATACAGAATATCCTTTTTCATCTCTTCTTCAGAAAGGTTTATGTCCTCTGGTCTCACCACTATTGGCATGTGCCTAACCTCCGCAGATAGTCTTACTCTCAACTTAGGTCTTAGCTCAGAAACTGTCAAGAGCTTCATAATGTAGTCCTTTCTTTCTCCTTCGTTCATGCCTTCCATTGCCTCCATTATCTTCTTTATGAGGTATTCCTCGTCTTCTACTCTACAAAGGCACGCCATTATCCTGTCAAGTGGGTCTGGGCTTTGGAGCAAGAGCTTACAGTCTATGCTTCTTAGGTCTACCATCTCAAACTCAAAGCTGAGCCTCTCAAGTTCAAGGCTATTTTTCATGCGGAGAGGCTCGTTTCCCACATAGACCACCAGCTGTCTTATGCGTGTGGTGGAGTATTTTTCTGCTATGGCGGTGAAGTATTTGAGCATTCTCCAAGGTATGTTTGGGTCGTTGAAGGATTGCAGTTCTAGGTGCAAAAGGCTTTTGTCTTGGAGTTTTGCCAGGAGGTCTGCTCTTAGCTCTGTGGAGGGCAGGGCTGTGTCAAGAAGCTCCACCACGGGCATAGGTGTGAGGATTTTGAGAAGCCTTTGGGGTATCTCTTGGAATATGTTCCTTAGAGTTTTGTCTTTGGAAGACACAGACATATTATATTACAGCAATGTTACACCTACTATATATATAGGCTTGGGTGTGCTTGCTTCTTTAGAGAGGATATTATTATTACCGCCGAAGCGTAAGATGCAATAATTTGAAAAAACCAAAAACTAAAAAGCTTCAGATAAGCCATATGCGGGCTAATATACATCAAAAGTAAACTTGAAAGGTTGTCCAAGAAGGAAAAGGTAAACACAGACAGACCAACCAAAAGGCTTGTTTTTCTTTTTAGACCAGCAAACGGCAAAAGATGTGCCAATATAAGAGAGTAAATAGCCATAGAAATTAAGTGTGGATAAAATATCTTGTAAACACCTTCAAAACTTTTACCCTTGATAAAAAGCTCAGGGTTTCCTAAGAAGTAGTTTTTTATGCCTTCCACACCAAAACCCATTTTAGAATGGAAGTTTAGAAAGTTAGAAAAGAGAAAAAGAAGAGAAAAAAGTCCAAAGATAAAACTCAAGACCTTGAGGGAGTTAACTTGTGGTGGTTTTATACTATCTTTCAACAGGTATATGACGGTAAGAAGCCATGTTATGAAAAAGGCAATTTGATAAGCCAAAAAGGAAAGAAACTTTAGCCAAACAAGCCCTGTCCAAGTGAAGATAATGACAAAATCAGAGGAAAGATACAATAATGCCAAAAACCCAGTGAGCACCATAAGTGTAAGTTTTAACTTAGGGTTTATCACAGTTAAGTTAAATAGAGAAAAGAGAGTGATTAGCATAATGGAGTGTAAAAAGATTCCCACATGAAAGTCCTCCGAGACCTGTGCTATGGAAACCCTTTCGGGAAATTCTGGGTCCATGAAAAAATACCTTACAATGCTCTCTTTAGAGAAGCCATACTTTGAATAAAAGTGTAGCCATGAGGCAAGCCAAAAGAGAAATGCAAAAACCAAAAACATGAGCACTGCAAAATAAAGGGATTTGTTTCTTTTTATGTCTGCAGATATGAAAAACCTCACCTTTGACCCCCAAAGAGCACCTGCCACATAACGAGCACCTTGCGTGCGTTATCGGTGATAGCTCTGGCGGTAAGGGTTGCTCCGGTTATGTTGGGTATGTCTCTCCTGAGCCTTATGGGGTCCTTGTTTAGCTGTTTGCCGGCAAAGAGCTTTAGCCACTGGTCTTCTGGCATGTATTCAAGAGGCTCGTAAAAGGCAAGCACTTCCACCACATCAAGCCTGCCATCGGGGGTTATAGTGTAGAGAACCACTTCTGGGTGGGTTCTGACCCTGTGTATGTCCACATAGCCATAGGCTATTATTTGTCCACCTTTGCGGACTAAATACCAAGAAGCAAGCCTTGTTTCTAACTTTACTCCAGAAGATCTTTGTATCTCTTCTACCTGCTCCTTACTGAGGGTAAGGTTTCTTACCTCTATCTGAGAGCCGGGGTATATCTGAGAGAGAGCCTGCTCAGGTCTTTTAAATTCCTTAGAAAAGGCTACAGAGACAATTAAGAGAAAGAGTGCGAGAAACTTCATAAGTTATCCTCCATATGAAATTGCCTCTTAGTATTATATACCCCAACCATAGATGTTAGCACAGCCATCTCTTACACTTTAGACTTAAAAAGCCCCTCCCCGCAGGAGGGACCAACATGCGGAAGAGCCATCAGAACATGAAACCAAGCGTGAGCCTGTATTCGTTTTCATCCTTCTTAGGCTTACTATAATCCAGCCTTGCATAGTCCGCTTTTATGGCTACGAGAGGGTGTGGTTTATAGGAAATGCCGAAGTTATAAACCTTTAGCTTATGTCCGTCAGGTTTTAGATAGCCAGAGGGCACTTTCTTGTGGGTATCAAAGTCCTCGTATATTCCAAAGACATAAAGCTCCTGGTTTTCTGGTCCAAAGAGCCTAAAGAGGTCATAAGCCACCTGCACATAAAAGCCTTGCTGTTCCCTTGGCATTATGTTGTTTCTGTTAGCACCGGTGTTTGGGTTCTGGATATTGTTTCCAAAAAGGTCTCTGGACATCTTTAAAGCATCATCGGTTTTCACCAATGCTCCTACAAACCTCACATCCCATCCCGCATACTGCCACCATATGTGAGGAGAAAGCATAGTAACTGAGCCAACCTTTGAACCTCTTCTGAGACCAAGCTGAGAATCTGAACCACCCTTAGACTGCACATCTGCGTAAACAAAAGAACCTCCAATTTTTAGGTTAAAGGGCAGGTCTATATCCACTCTTCCCGTATAACCAAGCCTGTCCGCCACAGCCCTTGCACCTCTTTGTCTGACAGTTTTTAAAGGCTCAAGTGCATTGTAGTCTCCACCACCTTTCAGCATAAGTCCGTTTATCAGATAAAACCTGTAGTCTACAGGACCTACCGTCCCATACACTCCAAGACCCATCTCTTCCCATGTGGACATCATGATTCTTCGTTCAAAGAAGGGTCTTTCCGCAGAGGGGAAGGTGGGAGGCTCATGAACTTCGTTGATTATTCCTACGGGCATAAGAAGGAGACCACCTCTTAGCCCTAACTCTGGTCTAAACCTATAGTCAAGATATGCCAGCTCCGCCTTGAAGTATCCTCCGCCTGTGCCATGCCCTCCAGAGGTAGAGGCGTGCTCCAGCTCAAGCTCTGAGTTGAACTTGAGCTTTTCATCAAAGGCATAGCCAAGATAGAGTATAAGCCTCTGCATATCCGCTATGCTCTTTGCCCCACCTCTAGCGTTTACATCATTATGCACAAAGGTAAGCTCACCATAACCTCCGATGGATACACCCCTTGGGTTAAAGTGCACCTTTGAGGCTGCAGGACCAAGTCCAGAATAGGACTTAATCTCAAGTTTTGGCATGGCAATGTCAAGCCTGAGCTGTCTTACTTCTTCCTTGAGGGCTTCTGTTTCCTTCCTTGTTTCTTCTGCCTTCTTTTGCTCCTCTTTTAGCCTTTGAACCTCTTGCTGGAGCATCCTTATCTGCTCCTCAAGCTGGCGAATACGGTCCTCAGTGGGTTGTGCAAGGACCGTAGTGGAAAAAAGTGCGCTGGCTAAAAGCATCTTCCTCATGCTTACCTCCTTACATTAAAATTGAGATTTTATAGCAAGATAGTTTACAAAAATTAATATCCGATGTCAATATGACTTTCATCATTCTATAAACAGGAAAGTCTTGATGACAAACCATATTTTTGAAAAGAGGGTGCCAGTTTCCTTTAGGTTATCCAGTTTCTCTAGAGAATTGCCGCCAGAGGATATGCCAAAGGGTCTATCAAAGACATCTCTGCCAAAGCGGAAAGCCTGAGCCTTGACTATTCTGTAATACTGCTTGTCTATACCGTAAGCTCTTTGCGGTGATGGAAGGAAAAGGTCTGGTTTTATAAAGCCCTCATCATCAAGGTAGTTTATGAGGTTAGGGTTTGTGAGGATGTTATCCTGTGGAGAGAGCACGAAGGATATCTTTTCAGGGTCTTTGCTTATCCTTGAGCGGACTTCGTCGTTGCTTCTAAAGTGGTCCCCACCATCCGTTATAGAAAAGTAAAGCTGATATTCTCCTTTAACAAAAGCTATCAAGGAAGCAAGTCCTTCTCCTACGTTGCCCTCATAGCTCTTGTAGTTCCAGTCCTTTATGTTTTTTACTGTGAGGTTGTAGTCCTGTTCCATCCATCCACCTGCGCCTGGCACCTTTCTCCAAAGGGTATAGGTTGCGTCTACCGTTCCCCCCACTCCACCATGGCAGGCAATACAGAATTTCATCTCTTCTGCAGTCTGCGGTCTGAGTTTGCCTTCCTTATCTTCTATAAAGCCCGCCATTAGCCATGTCCTGCTATCGTTGAAGACAAGCCCTTTGTCCCAGAAAAACCTACCCTCTTCCTCTTCTTCCTCCTCGCCGGCACCGCTACTTACGGGTGCATAACCCAGCTTTTTCATATACCTCATCTCCTTTAGCCTTAGGGACTTGTAAGAGTATGAATTCTCTGGGTCAAGGTAGTAGAGTGGGTGGGCAAACTCGGTGCCCGGAGGATACTGATAGGTTATAACTTGTATGTGGCTTGCATCTCCTTCGTAGAAGGAGGGCATGGTAAAAGAGCCGACTTCCGTATTTTTACAAGCTTCGCCAGTTTTTACTCCTTTAACTGCACACTCCACTATGGCAAGGTTCTTTTTGTATACCGCTAAATCAAACTGCCCATTCCTTTCCCTGAAGGGCTTGTCAAGTCTTATCAGGGTAGAGTCTATCCTTCCGTTGGTTGGGAAAAAGCCTGGAAAGGGTTTCCATTTAAAAACCCTCCAGCCCGTGTATTCTCCCGTAGATGGGTCGTGGATAAAGCCCTCCGAGTCCACCACCTCTTGCCAAAGGCTATATTGACCATTTGTGTAGGAATAGATGGGAGGGACATCGGGGAAGTATTTTAGCTCCCCACTACCTCTACTCTGATAGGCTGGCGTCCAGTTGTCCTGCCTTATATAACTCTTTATTTCATCGTCGGTAGGTGTGGGAATATGTCCTATGGTAAGGTCTGGCCTTATGGCGTTCAGCCATGGGTTTCCCATCCTTTTTATGCTTTCGGGAAAATCGTAAAGCATGGTAAGGTTAAAGTCTGTGGTTTCTGTGGCGTAGGGCGTGTTTGCAGTGGTGTGGCACACATAGCAGGGGTTAGCTATAGCCTTTCCATATCGCACTACGCCAGTGTCCGTGTAACACTCAAGGGGTATGTTTGGCTCGGGGTTTGCAAAAAGGACGTTATTGCCCTTCTCACCAGTTCCACCACCTCCGCAGGAGTAAACAAGAAACAGTGCGGAGAGTAAGACAAGCCTTTTCATGGCATTCCTCCTCAGAACATCCAACCCAAGGCGAACCTGTAGATGTTTTGTTTTTTGCTATCCTTTGGTGCATACCTTACATAGTCCGCCTTGAGAGATAGGAGAGGATGAGGTTTGTAGGATAGTCCAAGGTTATATACCTGCACCTTGTGTCCCTCAGGCTTCTCATAGCCCTCTGGGACGCTGGCATGTGTATTGTAGTTCTCATAAAGTCCAAAGAGGTATAACTGCTGGTCCCCTATGTCAAAAAGCTTTAGTATATCGTAGGCTACCTGTGTGTAAAAGCCGTTGAACCTCTTGGGAAAGGCTGTGCATTGGCTCGTGTCTCCCAGGAGGGTGCAGGCTGGGTTCGTGCTAATTGTTTGAGATATTTTATCCGCACCAGAGGTGCTACCATACACACCCACAAACCTTATGTCCCAACCACCATACTGCCACCAAAGATGGGGCGAGAGGAGGCTTAAGGTGCCGAGCTTATTACCCTCCTCGTCTTGCACACCGCCTACGAAGGCACTGCCACCCACCTTAAGATTGTAGGGAAGGCTGTAGTCAAGCCTGCCGGTGAAGGCTATTTGGTCTGTGGCTGCCTTAAAGCCCTTCTGTTTAAAGCCTTGCAAAAGTTCACCCTCCTCCAACTTTTCACCCGCCTCTTCTCCCGCCTTTAGACCATTGGTTATATAGGCTCTATATTCAAGGCTACCAAGTTTTCCATAAAGTCCCGCTCCTAACTCCCTCCATGTAGTTGGGATTATACTCCTTTCCAAGAAGGGCCTGTCCACACTGGGAAATGTAGGGGGTTCATGATGTTCGTTTATTATGCCCACGGGCATGAGAAGAAGACCACCCCTTAGTCCAAGCCTCTCGTTGAGAGCGTAGTCTATGTAAGCAAACTCCACCTCCACCTCTCCGCTCTTCTCCGCACCTTCCACAAAGGCATGTGCCCATTCTATTTCTGAATTGAATTTCAATTTGTCGCTAAAGGAGTAGCCAAAGTATAGCACAAGCCTTTTTGCATCAAGCACTCCCTTAGGCCTTCTGTCCTTGTTATAAGTGTAGTGAACCTCTCCGTAACCGCCTATGGAAACACCTTTGGGGTTGAAGTATACCTTTGAGGCGGAGGGACCAAGCCCCGTGTAAGACTTGCCTTCATACTCTGGCAGGGCTATCTCAAGCCTAAGTTTTCTTACCTCCTCCTTTAGGGCTTCTGTTTCCTGTTCCACCTTCTTGCCCTTAGCCTGTTCCTGCTTTAGCCTGTCTATTTCTTCTTGCAGGCTCTGTATTTGTCTTTGGGTCTGTTCCCTTATCAGCCTTATCTGCTCCTCAAGCTGGCGAATTCTGTCATCCGGCGTCTGAGCAAAGACTGCGGTAGAGAAGAGGACTGTGACAAGAAGGGGCTTCCTCATGCTTACCTCCTTACATTAAAATTGAGATTTTGTAGCAAAAAGTATAAATAAATTGAAATCCGTTGTCAATATGATTTTTCTCATGTGTAGCTTCTCCTCCTTAGACCCTCCACCAAGCCGAGCATATAAAGGGCTAAGATAAAAGCCAAAAAGACGCTATAGGATTTGGCTTCGTGAGAATTTTCCATAGGCTCTGCCTGTTGACTTACCTTCTGTAGGACAGAGCCTCTAAGTAGCTCAGAGACGCCTGCAGGTTGTGGTGTATCTGTGCCTTCCCTTATCCTTACTTGGTTTGGAGAGTAGCCAGAAAGACCTATGCCTTGAGAGATCCTTTCCTGTATCTGTTTCATGGCGGAGAAGTTTTGCATGAGCCATCTCTTTGTGCCAAGGTTGTATCTGTCTTCAAGGTATACCTCTTTAAACTCCTGCCAGATGTAGTCCTTTACCACCTGAGGTGCTACCACTTGCCAGCCGTAGAGGTTGTTTAGAGTGTTTAGCAGTTCGTTTACCCCCGAATAGCCCTCCTGCATCAAAGCCTTTACATACTGCGGGTTTGTATACCTTGCTCTTATTTCCTGTATGAGAAACTCCTCTGCGGTTTGGACTTTTGCATTACTTCTGAGGTTTGCAATAAGGACCTCTGGCTTTTGACCGCTTATGGTCTCTACTGCAAGTGCAAGCCCGCCTAAGTATTGAAAGGGGTCATCGGTGGTAAGCATGCCATATAGGTTGGAGCTTCTTGACAAAATTACCGCCTTTGTGCCTTTTAGGTTCTCTTCAAAGAGACCCTCTACCTTTTCTGAATATAGGTTTGTGTCGTAGGCATAGCCCATGCGATGCAGAAAGAGGTCAGAGAGGGTCTTCTTGTTTCTTGTTTGAAAAACCGCCTCATCAAGACCACTACCATAGGCACCGCTCTCGTTGGAAAAGCTCCTCACGGTAGCAAGCACAAAAGCCTTATCTTGGTCAAAGCCCCTTCTTAAGAGCATTTCCTTTAGCCTTTGAGTGTTCTCTCTTACGAAGTTCTCCTCCTCTTCAAGCCCTGCCACAAGTCTAACCGCTTGGTTTATGAGGTTCATAAGGTTAGGAAAGTGGTCTCTATAAAGACCTGTCGCAGACACCACCACATCTATGCGCGGTCTCTTTAGCTCCTCTTTTGGTATAACCTCAAGACCTACCACCCTCCCTCCTTCATCCCACTTTGGCTTTACACCAAGCAGGTGCAATATCTGGGCTTCTACCACGCCAAAGTGCCTCATGGTCTCCGTAGACCAGAGGGTAAAGGCTACCTTTTGAGGGTAGGCTTTGTGTTTTTGGTAGTATTGCCTTAGCCACTCTTGGTTAACCTGCACCGCAGTCTTCCAAGCCTGAGGAGTGGGAACACGAGAGGGGTCAAAGCTGTAGAGGTTTCTGCCAGTAGGCAGTGCGTCGGGGTTTTTAATAGGGTCTCCGCCATAGGAAGTGGGTATATACTTGCCCTCAAGGGCTGAGAAAAAGGCTTTTGTCTCTGTGCTGGCATCAAACCTTTGGTATAGCTCCTGCACCTTACCGCACTCCTCTTGAGTTGGCTTTTCTATGCATTCAAGGAGCTTCCTGTAGGCTTGGGAGGTCTTTATAACTTCAACAGGTCTTGCGAGAAACTCTTTGTAGTCTTCCTCTTCATATTTTCTTACCCAATCCTCTCCCAGTATCTGCAGTAAGGTTAGGGCTATAAGCTCCTTGTCCTTTGTTCTTCCAAAGGTATGAAGCCCCAATGGTATGTTTTGACTTGCCAGTTCATGCAGGTAGTTGTGTAGCCTTTCTGAAAATTCTTCAAAGTTTTTCAAGATCTCCCTTTGGCTTTTGTATCCCATATCCTGAGCTATGCGAGCCTTTATGGCTCTTTGGGCTATGTCCTTGCGTAGTGTTTCCTTCAGTCTTCCCTCTGCTTGAGATTCCTTATGAAGAAGTTGGTGAAGCTCCTCAAGCTCCCCGTATGTGCCAGAGGGTGCAAAGGCAGGAGTTTGATGAGATATGATAAGGGCTCTGCCTCTTCTTCTGGCGTTTATAGCCTCTCCCACGTTGTCCACAATGTAGGGATATATAACAGGTCTACCGCCGAGGGTTAGGTATGGATAGTCCCAAAGGTCAAGACCCCTCTCCTTGCCCGGAGTCCACTCTTGAGTGCCATGAGTTCCAAAATGCACTATGGCATGGAAATGTTTCTGCAGAAAAAGATAAAAGGCAAGGTAATAGTGAGAGGGTGGGACTTTTGTGCTGTGGTAAAGCTCCCTGTTTTTTAGATAGTCCACTCCCCTGGGTGCAAGGGGCAAAAAGGCAAAATTCCCTGCCCTGTAGATGGGTATTGGAAAACAGGAGTCTTTAAGATAGGGGTCCTTCTGAGGCTTTCCCCAATAAAGCTCTATTTCCTCTCTTATCCTTTGAGGTAGGCTCTCATACCAGCTAAGATAGTCCTCTAAGGGTAAGCACTCCAAAAATTGCCTGTCTACAGCTTTACGGTAATAAAAACCTATAAGGTGGGTGAGTTTTGACTCAATTTGTTTCTCTGAAAGCTCCTCCACCTTGTATCCGCGTGCCTTTGCCTCTTTTAGTAATAGCTCAAAACTCCTAATCACGTTTAGGTTTGAAGCTAATATGTTTTTCTCTCCTGGTGGGTAGTTATAATAGACTAAAGCGATAGTTTTTTGAGAATTGTCAAGACTCTGAAGCTCTCTCCAGTTTATAGCCCTTTCCACAAGGTTTTCCAGCATACGCTCTATTGGTCTTTTTATGTGGTGGTCGTAGCCTACTACGGTAGGGTCAATGGCACCCACATACTCTGGCAGGGCAAAGTAAAAGGGTATAAGGGCTATGGGTATGCCTTCCTTTGAGTTTTCCCAATCCTCCAGCTTACCCCTGTAGGTAAGACCCAAAAGCACAGGAACACCAAGCTCTTCAAAGGCTTTTCTCTCGTCGTCGGGAGCAAAATACATAAGCCTGAGGTTTATAAGCACAGAGGGTATGGGCTTGCCCTCTGAGGTAAGAAGATGCAAATACCTTCTAAGACCCTCCCTTTCTGGGTAGTAAAAGCCGAAGGCACTTATACCCCTTTTCTCCGCAGAGAGAATAAGCTGGTCTACTATCTCCGTGTTTTCTGCGGTAAGGTCTGACCTGTGAAAAAGCACAAGCAAAGGCTTTTGCACCTCTGTAGGAATCCTGTCCATTACACCCCTCTTTGGATGATAAAAGCCCACCATAGGTAGCTCCCTTGGTGGCTCTGCAGGAAGCCCAAGCAGTATCCTTATCATGTTTCTGAAGTTTTCCCTACCTCCAGAGTGGTAGTAGGGGTAGAGCTTGTCAAGTAGCTCCTTGTCTTGTCCCGAAGGTGGCTGACTAAGGAGGATATACCTTTTGTCCCTAAGGTTTTCTTCCAAAAAACTTCTTATCTCCTCCGGCGGAGCGTCTATTATGTATAAGTCCGCAGGTGGAGGGATAAAGGACCTGTAGTTTTGAGAGGTAAGGTAAAAGCCCTCCGCAGGAAGCCCTTCCTCCTTGGCACTTTGGAGCAAAAGCTGGAGCTTCTTTGGAGGGTTTGGAAAACTCATTACAAAAACCACTCTTTGAGCAAAGGCAAAGCTAAGGAGAAAAAGCAAAGCAACAACAAACCTCATCCTTACTCCTCCGGCACGTATATGAGAGTTCCATCCTCTAAGCGGTAGGTTATGCCCACCTTTACTCCCTTCCCCTCACCTACGCTTTGAGTCTTTACATATCTCTCAAGTTTTTCTCCCTTCTTTATGAGGATTTCCATGTTTTCCTTGTCAGGGTTTTTAACAAGCACATAGTCCTCCTTGGTGAAAGGGTTAAAGGGGCTGTTTACCAAGACCAAAAGCAGGGCTATAACCACCGCCAAAAAGGCGTCAATCATGTTTACCACCGACAGCATGGGGTCTGTCTCTTCCTCTAACCTCTCCAACTCTTGACGCATAAGCTCTTTATAGTTCATGACGAAACCTCCACGTGGGCTTATAATTAGTCATATGAGGGAAATACTTAAAAAACTTGACCTTCAGCTTATAGCTCAGGAAGAGGGCGGTTGGCTTGTGCTTAGTCCAGACTTTCCTGAACTCATTACAGAGATAGACGAGCTTGAAGAGCTTCCAGAGGTGCTGGAAGACAGCCTTAGGGCGGTTTTGGAACTTTATATGGAGCTTGAAAAACCTCTTCCAGAAAAGTTTGGAGATTACCTTAATGGTGCGGAGGAAAATTATATAGCCCCCTTCAAACCTTAAAGGATGAAAAACCTCACATATAGAGAATTGACATATATACTTAGGAAGCTTGGGTGCTATGAACTGGAAAGAAAAGGTGGAGGTTCGCATAGGAAATGGTATAATCCAAACACAGGAAGGTCTACAGTTATACCAGATTGGGGTAAGAGACCTCTTAAAAAAGGAACAGTTAACGCTATAATAAAACAACTTCTCATTGATAAAGACCAATTCCTCAGCCTTCTTGAGGACTGACATCCTTCTCCTCCAACTTCTTAATGTCTTCCAAGAGCCACCTTCTTCGCACCGTGGAGGTGTAGTAGCTAATGCTTGCAGATATTAGGGAGAGGCTCACTGCACCAAAGGCAAAGGAGAGCTTTCTGCCAAGTTCTTGGGTATTCCCCTCCGCAAGTGCAAGCAGGGCAGGTCCCAAGGGTATAAGAGTTCCCACAAGTCCCAAGAGGGGTGCAACCCTTGAAACAAGCCTTGGTATTTCCAAGGATTTTAGTGCCTTCATGTATAGGTCCTCTGGCTTTAGTGGAGGAGGGTGGTTTTTGCCCAAAGCCCTCTTAATAGCCCTTGCGGTAAAAAAGCCAAGGTCAAAGAGAGAATAGACAAACATAAGCATAATAAGTGCGTAAACGGGATACTGAAAGACCATAACTATTTGGTAAAAGAGCTTCTCCATCAACTACCCTCCTTTAGAGAAAACTGCACTGGTAGCAAAAGGTCAACCCTACGCTCCGCCTGAGGAAACTCCTTGTGTGCCTTTTGGACCGCCCTTATGACCGCCTCATCCAGGACCCTGTAGCCCGAGCTCTCCCTCACATAAAGCCCACAAAGAGACCTGCCCTCAAGGCATATATAGACCACCACCCTCCCCTCCCATCCCCTGAGCCTTGCAACAGCCGGATATTCAAGGTAGCCTTTCACGATAGACCTTATGACCCCAAAGTTCTGCCTGTTGTATACAAGGCTGTAGTCCTCAACGGTTGCCTCTGACCTGCCCACCTGCTCAGAAGAGCCTCTACCCACATGTTCTGCCCCCTTACCCCTCCCATCCCCCTCCATAACACCGTGAGCAATGTTTCCATCTTTCGTCTCTGTGCCACCTTGTGCCTCAGCCGGTGGGCTTTCTCTTTTTGTCTCAGAAGGCACTGGCATCTGGCTTTGCTTCAATGTTTTGGCTTGCTCCCTTGGGCTTTCTTGCGGATGTATTTCCTCTCTCCTTTGCACTTTTGGGCTTTCTTTGGGCAAGCTCCTTTGGACTTCTCTTGCGGGCAGAGGGCTGGCTTTCTCATATATCCTTGGCTCTTCCCTTAGCTCCACAAGGGACAGGTCTATGGGTCTTCTCTGTGGCGCATCAAGGCGTAGCAAAAGGAAAAAGAGGAGAAAGGCAAGGCTGTTGAGCAAGAAAGACAACTGCAGAGCCCTTAGGTCTATCCTCATGGCTTTTGCACCTGCAAGGAGACCCTTTGAAAGTTCATGCCTTTAACCAAGTCAAGAAGCCTTACAAAATCCTGCATGTTTGCTTCCCTGTCTGCGCCTATGACCACTGGCAGACTGCGGTCTTCTTTTGAAAGCCTTGCGGACAGATCCTGAAGGCTTAGCCTTTGGTCCTTCCAGTAGAAGTTGCCCTCCTTGTCCACATAAAGCTCTATCCTTCTGTCCTTTAATGCCTCTTGGTGCTTTGCCTGAGGCAGGCTTACAGGAATAGAGCCCACCGCCACAAAGCTAGCACCTATGAGGGTTATGGTCAAAAGCACCAGCATCACATCCACCAAAGGTATCACGTTCATGTAGTCAATCTCCTTTTCCTGCATGCCTTTCCTCCCAATCGTAGAGTATCTCCCTTGCCCTCCTTACCAGATGGTTGTAAAGGAGCGTGGCGGGTATGGCTACCAAAAGTCCCAAGGCGGTAGCCTTCAAAGCCAGCGCAAGCCCCACCATTATCTTAAGGGTGTCTCCAATGCCCTCCTTTCCCATGGTGTGAAAGGTCTGCATAATGCCCAGCACAGTTCCCAAGAGCCCCACATAGGGTGCGTTGGAAGCCACTGACGCCAGCAGGTAAAGCCCACTCGTGAGATCCTTTTCAAGCCCAGCCCTTGTGGAGTAAGAAGAGAGCCTTAGCCTTCTGTAGAAGAAGATCCTCTCAAAAAACACATACAGCCCCACAAGGCTCATAAGCCCCAGAATGCCCATAAAAACATACTCAAGCCACATCAGAAGGTGCCCCTTATGCCCGCATAGTAGAAGCTACCCAGTATGGGCAAGTCCATGTCCTTTTTGTTAGTGAGGTTCTCCACACCCCCATACAGCTCAAGCCCCTTGTATACCCTCTGAGAGGCAGAAAGGTGAAGCAAGGTAAAAGTCTTCTTCTGGGTGGGCGTCCACAGGAGGTCTGAGGTGTGTTCCAACGCAAAGTTTAAGTTTGTTCCAGAAAGAGGTCTTAGGTTTAGGCTTGCCACAGCCCTATGCTTAGGTCTTTGAAGAAGCCTTTGGTCTTCTGTCTCGTCCCTTGCCTCAAGGTAGGTATAAGAGAGCTTGGCATAGAGCCAATCCGCTGGAGAGAGAAAGCCCGACAGCTCAATCCCCGTAAACTTGGCTTTGCCCACATTACGGTATGTGAAAACCGTAGCGTTTGGCGGAGGCGGTGGCACGTTTAATGTAATGGGTGGGCATCCGGAGGTGTTCACTTGGCATGTGTCTATTAGGTCTTTTGCCTTTGTGTAGAAGAGGTTTGCTTTTAGACCTGCGATCTTACCAAAGTCCTTTTCCAGGCCAATGTCTATGCTGTCCGTTTTCTCACTTTTGAGGTTTGGGTTTCCCACCACCACATAGCCCGGCTGGGCAAAATACACAAACAGGTCTCTGGGTGTTGGAGATTTAAAGCCGTGAGAGTAGTTGGCTTTTAGCCTCAGGTCTGGCAAAAGGGCGTAGGTAAGCCCTACCCTTGGAGAGAGGTCGCTGTCAAACTTGTCGCTGTCGTCATATCTTATGCCCGCCACAAGGAAGAGCTTATCAGACAAAAACCACTCATCCTGCACATATAGGGCATAGTAGTCTATCTCCACCTTATACTTTTGCTGGGTTATGCCCTCCCTTACAACAGTGCCTTTGAAGGAGCCAGACCTTATCCTTGTGCTTTCAAAGCTCTCCCTTCTTAGCTCTCCGCCCAGTGTGAGCCTGTGCACCTCAAAAAGGTCCTTTGAAAAGAAACCCTCTGCCACATGGGTCCTTCTGTCCGCAATATCAAACTGCAAAAGCCTATTGTTATCTTCCCTTCTTTGCTCAAAGTCCTTGTCGTATAGGGATGCATAGCCCCTCAGAAAGAGCCTCCAGTCTCTTCTCTGCAGGTCAAGCCCAAGGGAGAGGTTCTGCCTTTTGTTGTCGTTTATGCTTTTTCTGTAATGGGTAGTGGGAGTGGTGTGAAAGGTGGTGGCAATGTCCTTGTGCTGTAGATAATCGTAGTCAAACCTTATCTTGCTCTTTCCCTCCTTGTCAAGGTAGTAAAAGGCACTTATGCCAAAGCTCTTTAAGTCCCTGTCATCAGATAGGGTTGTCCTGTTGGACAGTCTGTAGGGTTCTGCTTGCGTAAGCCTTCCGAAGACCCCAAGGTTGAAGTTGCCAAACTTTCCTGTGTAAGCGGAGAAGGAAAGATTTGTCTCCTCGGGCTTTCCGCCGGAGGAATACTTGCCATACTTGGTGGAAAAGCTAAACTCGGGCTTCAGAGGCTCTTTTGTTATGATATTTATAACCCCTCCCAGAGCGTCCGTGCCATAAAGCACGCTGGCAGGACCTTTTACTATCTCTATCCTCTCTACCCTATCAAGGGTTATGCGGTCTATCTCAAAGTCCCTGTCCACTTCGCCAGTAAGCCTCCTACCATCTATAAGCACCAACACCTTGTCCGCATCAAAGCCCCTTATACTCAAAAAGCTCCTTCCCCTTGACCTGAGGGTAAAAAGACTGCTGTCAAAGAGGGTGAGGTCTCTTAGGTTTTCGTGCCTGCTCTGGCTTTCCAGCTCCCTCTTCTTTATGAGGTTAACCGGTGGTGGTGCCAGCTTTTGCTCCAGCTCC
>JAXSPD010000030.1:0-25911 GCA_037926845.1 Candidatus Pampinifervens yunnanense
AGCAAGATGGAAGTTTTGTCTCTTGACAGAAAGTTAAAGGAAGAGTTAAGCAAAGGTCGCCATAGTTTATAATAAACAACATGGTTATAAGAGGTAGAGTGTGGAAGTTTGGAGACAATGTGGACACAGACCAGATAATACCCGCCAGATACCTAAACACCTCTGACCCTTACGAACTTGCCCAGCATGTAATGGAGGACTCGGAGCATCCAGAGTTTGCAAAGGAGCACAAGGAAGGGGATATAATAGTGGCGGGTAGAAACTTTGGCTCTGGCTCTTCAAGGGAGCATGCACCCATAGCCATAAAGTATGCTGGAGTGCCTGTGGTTATAGCCAAATCCTTTGCAAGGATATTCTTCCGTAATGCCATAAACATAGGTCTTCCTATAGTGGAAGCACCACAGGCAGTGGATGAGATAAAAGAGGGCGATGAGATAGAGGTAGACTTGGAAAAGGGTATTATAAAGAATCTGACGACCGGTAAAGAGTATACCGCCACCAAGTTTCCAGATACTTTAATGGCTATCCTAAAAGCCGGTGGTCTGATGGAGTATGCTAAGGAAAAGTTGAAAGCCAATGGATAGAGAAAGACTAAAAGCTCTCATAAGGGAAAGGTCTCTCAAGGTTGCGGACGAGCCTATATTCAAACTTTCTTCTGGAAAGCTAAGCAAGTATTACATAGACCTAAAGCAGATAACCTTTGACCCAGAAAGTGTGTATATTTTGGGTAAGGTTTTATATCAGGCTATAAAAGACCTAAAGCCTCAGGGTGTGGGAGGTCTAACCCTTGGTGCGGACCCTATAGCCTATGCGGTAAGCATGGTCTCATACCTTGAGGGAGATACCATAAAACCCTTTGTGGTCCGAAAGGAGCCAAAGGCTCACGGCACTGGAAAGCAGGTGGAAGGGCTACTAAGGGCAGGAGACAGGGTTGTGGTCTTAGAGGATGTGATAACCACAGGAAGCTCTGCTCTCAAGGCAGTCCAAGCCTGCAAAAGGGAGGGCTATGAGGTGCTTTGTGTCTATGCGGTGGTTGACAGAGAAGAGGGTGGCAGGGAAAACTTACAAAGGGAAGGTCTTGAAGTATACGCTCTTTTTAGAGTGTCTGAGCTTTTGTGAAGATGGAAAAGGAGCTAAAGAGGTTATACAAAGAAGATTTTCCTCTCTGGGCTGAGATAAACTACCAACTTCTCAAGGAAGGAAGATATCAAGAAGTTGACTGGGAAAATCTATATACAGAGTTGGAAAAGCTCATCCAAAGAGAGGTGGACGAGGTAGCAAGCTATTTATCTTTACTCTTGGAAAAGCTATACATATGGGAAAACTACAAGGAGCTTATAAAAGAGCCAAAAAGACACAGGATAGAGATATATCACCTTAGAGACAGGATTGAGTTGGAGTTAGAGCTTTCGCCAAGCATGAGACAGAGGCTTGAAAGGGAGCTTTATAGGGCTTGGAACTACGCAAGGGTTAGGATAAAACTTTGGCTTGAGAGCTTGGATAAGAAGTCAGAAGCTATAAGTTTTTTTTACACCTTTATAGATTGTCCCTATGAACTAACAGAAGCCCTTACGGGTAAAATAGAGGAAATATGAATATCCTTTTCATATCTTCTCTTCTACTTCTTGGCACTTTTCTTGGTAGCCTGCTTGCTGTCCTGCTTAAAAAGCCCTTTTTAAGCGTTGGTGTGAGCCTTTCTTTTACAGGTGGTGTTATGCTCGTTGCCAGCTTTACAAGTCTTATCCTGCCGGGGCTTGAGGTGGGTAGCTTTTTTGAGGTTGCCTTTGGCATTGTTTTAGGCTTTGTGCTTATGGCTTTGGTGGAAAGCCTTGTGCCTCACGAGCACACCATAAAGGGTATGGAAGGTATCTCTCCTCAAAAACTAAGCAGGCTATACTTGATAGTGTTTGCGGTAATTATTCATAACATACCTGAAGGCTTAAGCGTAGGTATAGCATCCGCCTACTCAGGAGAGAAAGGTTTTCAAACTGCTATAGCCATAGCCCTCCAAGATATTCCAGAAGGCTTTGTGGTGAGCTTACCTCTCATGGTAATTACAGGCAAGGTTCTCATGCCCTTGTGGGTTGGCTTTCTTAGTGGTCTTCTTGAAGCCCTCTTTTCTCTGATAGGCTATGCCTTTTTTGAGGTCTTCAAAAACCTTTTGGCGGTAGGTCTTGGCTTTGGTGGTGGTGCTATGGTATACATTACCGCAAAAGAGGTCTTCCCAGAAGCCTACGCAGAGGGCAAGCACACACAGACAACCCTTGCCTTTCTGCTGGGTCTATTGCTTATGCTGTTTTTGGATACTTCCTTTTAACTCCTCTTTAACACTTGAGAGTATAAAATTTTTGACCTCACTCCAGAGGGAGTCTATGGCTGGATTTATTTCCCTATCTGCATCGTCAAAATAGGTGAGTGCTCTAAGGAATATGCCTGTATCGTAATTTATATATTTGAGACTAAGGTTTTCAAGGAGTCTTGAAAGGGTAATCCCCCTTTCCTTCATAAGAAACCACAGGTCATAAAAGTCCTTTTTTAGTCCTCTTTGTGCTATGGCTACCGCCTTCATACACGCAATATCCCTATCGCCAGCTATACTCACACCCATCTGCCTATGAAACTGTGGTTCTTCAAGCAGTGGATAAGTGTATCTGAAAAAGGAAAACTTAACACCTTCCAAAAGAAAGATTAGCGTGCCCTCTTGAAGGGAAATGATTTTTGCACTGCTGTTTTTCAATTTCTCCGTAAGGTCATCAATCCTAAAGCTAAAATCAGGAAAACTGAAAAAGTTAAAGTCCTCAGAGGGTCTGTGAGAGTATCTTATGGCAAGTGCAGTGCCACCAGCCAAATAGAAACCTCTAGTAAGGGATAAAGAGACCACCTTCTCTAAAGTTTCTTTCTGTATACTCCTTAAGCTCATCCTCTGAAACCTCAAGTATTAGCTTCCAAAAGCTTCTGTTTTGTCTTTGAAATCTGTGAATGTTGTTCAGAAATGTCCTTTTCAGCTCTTGTTCTTCAAAAAGTCTAAGTACAAGCAAGGGGTTGCCATAGAGCATAGCCCTAATGAGTAGCTCTTCCCTTGCCTGCTCTCCATCCCAAGAGAAGCCTTTCAAAAAGTCTTCTTGTGTAGGCATTAATTATTTATAAGTAAAGGCTTTTTTGCCCCCTTTGTCAACAGGCTGTAAAGTTCTATGTATGGGTTACGCCTTTCTTGAGCTTTTTGGAGGCTTTCTCGCCATGGGTCTTGGCTTTGGCGGTGGTGCTATGGTCTACATAACCGCCAAGGAGGTCTTCCCAGAAGCCTACGCAGAAGGAAAACACACCCACTCCACAATAGCCTTCCTCTTGGGACTTTTGCTTATGCTATTTTTTGACGCCTCACTTTAGAGCATTTTGCACAAGCACGGGGATAAGATGCACATTGTGGCACCTGTAGCAATATTGACCTATCTCTGAAAGCTGTTTAAAAACCCCATCTCTGTCTATCTGAGGGCTATTTAGCATCCTCTGGAGGTTTTCAAGGGCTATGAAATAATCTCTGCCGGCGAGGGACTCCACGGAAGCCTTTGAGGTATGGCAGTTGGTGCACATGGTGCTAAGTCTCTTTGCCCTCTCTACAAAGTTATCACCATGCTCCCTTGCCTTTGCAATCTCACCTTGAAGAAGAAAGACCCTGAGAGACTTCATGGAATCCGCTAGTTTTTTCATGTAATCCTTCGTTTTTAAGTTCTGAAGCTCCACTGGGTCCTCAAGGGTTATATGGTCATACCTTGGGAAGTGGTAGTATAACTTAACAACTGCCTGATTGTCCTGATGGCATTTATTACATGTCTGACCAAGCTCTCTTGATGCCCTTACCACAGCGTCTACATTCCTTGATTGAACTGCCTTTACAAGATTATCCGCCAGTGCTGGCTTATAGTAGTCCTTCCACTCTGGCACCATCCTTGCAGACTCTTCATAAGCCTTCTTTAGTTGGTTAGCCCACTCAAGGGCTTTGTCCCACCTGCCTTCGTTTATGTTGACATTAATCCCATGAAAGGCTACGCTCATGGCATGCATGTTAGAGATATACTCCATCTTCTGGGATTGAGGTGGATAGTATCTGTCAAGAGACTTAGGGGGCTTTTTCATGGTTATCTGCTGGGAGAGGGAAATTCCTACAAGCAATGTGCTAATGAGGACTACTTTTTTCATAACTCCACCTCCTGAGTTTAATCATAATCTTAGCAAGTTTTGGGAGGATTTCAACCCTATAAGTTTATGGTTATTCCCTATAAAATTCTATGCATGCATATTCTACTTGTGGGTCTTGGCAACATGGGGAGCAAATACTTTTTGAAGTTAGAGGAATTAGGCGAAAGGCTTGTGCTCTGCGATATAGACTCCTCAAAGAATAAAGGCTCTTACCCTTTTTATTGCCACTTTGGAGAAGTAAAAGAAGAGCTTAGTGCCGTCATAGTGGCTGTGGACCCAAAGGACCATCCTCGCATAGCTCAGGAGTTTCTCAAAAGGGGCTTGCCGGTCCTTCTTGAAAAGCCACCTGCGGTTAGCTCCAAGGACTTTGAAAGCCTTATGTCCTTTGAAAAGCTATACATCTCCGAGGTAGAAAGCTACTCAGTGTGCGTAGAGTTTTTAAAAAAGCCCAAAGGTCATATACGAATAGAGAGGTTTGGAAGGGGAAGAGGTTATATATCGCCCCTCTGGGACCTTGCATGGCACGACCTTTACCTTCTGCAAAGGATTTCTGAAGATATAAGCCTTGATGGGCTTGAAGTAAAGGATGGAATATGGACGCTAAGGGGCTATGTGGCGGGCGTTCCCTTCAGCCTTAGCGTAGCCTGGGAGCATCCGCAACCCAGAAGGCTCTGGCACATAGACGAGGAGCTTGTGCTGGATTTTGGACAGGAAAGTGTCTATCAAGAGAGCAAGCTCGTAAGGGAAGAGAAAAGGGACAAGCTAAGGCTTATGTTGGAGGACTTTTTAAGAGGCAACTACGACCGCAAAAGCCTTGAAAGGGCATACAAGAACCTCCAGCTCCTTGAGAGCCTCTCTTAGTCGTATTTTTCCTTCTTTATCTGGTTCTTATCCACTCCAAGCTCAAGTAGCATGCTTGCTATGTCTTCCACAAAGGCAGGGGGTCCACAAAGGTAGTAGAGGTTTGCTGGGATGTCTTCCACTTCTCTTAGTAGCATGTCCGGGTTTATTCTGCCTGTGTAGCCCTTCCAGTCTGGTGGGTAAGAGCGGGTGAGAGTGTGCACTACCTTTATGTTGGAGTGTTTGCTTAAGCTTTCCAGCTCTTGGCGGTAGATTATCTCCTCGTAGTGGGTGTTTGAATAAAGAAGGGTTGCCCTTACATGCTCTAGCTTTGCAGAGGCTATGTATCTGAGTATGCACATAAGGGGCACAATACCACTTCCTGCTCCTATAAGCACAAGGCTTGTGCCCATCTGGGGAAGCCACACAAACTTCCCATAGGGACCCTTTATAAGAAAATTGTCTCCTTCCTTTACCCTTTCTGTGAGATATGCGGAGGCTTTTCCTTCAGGCACCTTCTTTATGGTTAGCTCAAGGGTGTCCTTTTGGGTAGGTGGGCTGGCGATGGAATAGGCTCTTTTTAGCACTTGCCCTTCGTAGGGCACATTTAACATCACATACTGCCCTGGGTAGAAGTCAAAGTCCACGTGGCTTATGTCAAAGACCAAGGTCTTTGTGCTTGGCGTTTCTGGGATAACCCTTATAACCTCTGCGGTAAACTCCTTTATAGGCTTTTTCTCAAGCTCCATCAGACCCTCCTTAGGGCTGGGAAGAGTATGACTTCCCTTATGGAATCTACATCCGCCAGTATCATCACAAGCCTGTCTATTCCTATGCCTTCGCCGGCGGTGGGTGGCATGCCATACTCAAGGGCAGTTATGAAGTCTTCGTCCATCTGCATGGCTTCTTCGTCGCCCATTTCTCTTTCCTTTAACTGCTCTAGAAATCTCTCCCTTTGCTCAAAGGGGTCGTTTAGCTCCGTGTAGGCGTTGGCAAGCTCCTTTCCTGCCACAAAAAGCTCAAACCTCTCCACAAGGTCTGGGTCTTGACGATGGGTTTTTGCAAGGGGAGAGAGCAACTTGGGAAAGTCCACCACAAAGCAGGGACCCCAAAGCTCATCCTCCACAAGCAGGTCAAAGACCTTGTCTATGAGCTTGGCATGGGTTAGGCTATCTGCCTTTGGCACGCCTATATCCTTCGCCAGCCTTCTGAGCCCCTCTATGTCTTTTAGGAAAAAGTCCTTATCCTTGCCGGTCTTTTCCCTCAAAAGCTCAAAGTAGCTATACCTTTTGTAGGGTGGTGTAAAGTCTAGATCTTTGCCCTTGTAGCTGAGCTTTAGTGAGCCCACCGTTGAAAGGAGCACGTGGGACAAAAGCCTTTCGGTAAAGTCCATAAGGTCCTTGTAGTCCCAGTAAGCCACATAAAACTCCACCATAGTAAACTCAGGATTATGGGTAGTATCCACGCCCTCGTTGCGGAAGTTCTTCCCAAGCTCGTAAACTCTGTTGAAGCCTCCCACGATTAGCCTTTTCAAATACAGCTCTGGAGCAATCCTAAGATACAGGTTCTGCTCAAGGTAGTTGTGGTAGGTGATAAAGGGTTTGGCGTTGGCACCAGAGGCTATATGTTGGAGTATGGGCGTCTCCACTTCAAGAAAGCCTTCGGTGTTTAAAAAGTTTCTTAACTCTTGAATGACCTTGCTCCTTAGTATGAATACATTCCTTGCCTCTTCGTTGGCAATAAGGTCCAAATACCTTTGGCGGTAGCGCACTTCCACATCCTTTATGCCATGCCACTTTTCCGGTGGTGGATGAAGGCTTTTGGAAAGCAGTTGAAAGCTTTCTACCTCTACTGTGAGCTCGCCCGTCTTTGTCCTAAAAAGCTTTCCCCTCACACCTATTATGTCGCCCGTATCTACCAGCTCTTCAAAGTCTTTGAAGGCTTGTTCCCCAAGCAGGTCCTTTTTGAGGTATATCTGTATGCTACCGGTGGCATCCTGAAGGTGCCCAAAGATAGCCTTTCCCATGCTTCGCAGGGTCATGAGCCTGCCGGCAATAGAGACCTCTTCAAAGTTGGGGTCAAGGTCGTATTGGGCTTTTACCTCTTCTATTTCAAGGGCTGGCTCTTCGTAGGGAACAGCCTCATAAAGACAAAGTTTGCCCTCATACCTGCCAAGCCTTCCCTTTAGTATGCACTCATGACCCACCTTTAGCTCCTGTGGACCTATGGCAAGCATCTCCACACCAGAGGGGCTGGAAAGCCTCAGAAGATAGCTCTCCTCAAGCTTTGAAACTCTCTTTACAACACCTTTGAGGACTGTTTCCTTGTTATCAGTGGGCTTTTCATACCTTTTTCTTATGTCGCCTATCTGTGAGGAAGCTTCAAACTTGTGGGGATACGCTTCCCTTCGCTCCTTTAGCACCTTAAGTTTTTCTTGTCTTGACACTTCCATAGGAAAAGGATTATAGCACTTTTAGGGTATAATCATCCTCATGAAGACAGGCTTTGTCTACAAAGATATATACCTTGAGCATCATCTTAAGGGACATCCGGAGAACAAGGATAGGCTTATAGCCATAGTTCAAGAGCTAGAAAGAAGAGGACTTTTAAAGGATGTTCTTCATATTAACCCAAGGAGGGCAAGCGCTCAAGAGGTGGCCCTCAACCATGACCCTGCTTACATACAGGAAGTGGCGGATTTTTGCTCTGCGGGTGGTGGGCATCTTGACCCCGACACTTACGCAGTTCCAGTTTCCTACGAAGTAGCCTTGCATGCGGTGGGAGGGGTGCTAGAGGGTATAGACAGACTTTTAAATGGAGAGGTGCAGGCTGTCTTTTGTGCAGTAAGACCTCCAGGGCATCATGCAGAATACGCCAAAGCTATGGGTTTTTGCCTCTTTAACAACATAGCAATAGGCGCCCACTACCTTCTAAAGAAGGGCTATGAGAGGGTCTTTATAGTGGACTTTGACGCTCACCATGGTAATGGCACCCAAAGGAGCTTTTACGAAGATGATAGGGTCTTTTTCTTTTCTTCCCATGAGTATCCCTTCTATCCTGGCACAGGATCTGCTCAAGAAAAGGGTGTAGGCAAAGGGTATGGCTATACACACAACGAGCCTCTTCCTGCAGGTGCAGGCGACAAGGACTTTGACCGCATATATGGGGAAGTTTTCCCAAAGCTCTTTTACGAATACAAACCGCAATTTCTTCTTGTTTCTGCGGGCTACGATGCTCACAAGGATGACCCCCTTACATACCTTAATCTTTCTACAGAGGGATTTGGTAGGCTTATTAAAAGCCTCCTTCAGGGGGCAAAGGAACTCTCTGTGCCCGTCCTCTTTACCCTAGAGGGGGGCTACAATCTCAAAGCTCTTGCGGAGTGTGTTAGCCTGACAATAGAGAAAATGCTGGAGGCTTAGATGTTTGACAAGTTAAAGCACTACCTTTTTCAAGTCCTTTCCTTTGTGCTACTTGTCTACGGATTTTACCTCCTTTTCCTCTTCCTTCTTGATACGAGCCTGAGGGTGAGCAGACCTCTTGCTTATCCCTTTTCCATAGCCCTCACACTCTTATTGTTTGCCGCAACCCTTTTATACTGGATAAAGAAGAAAAGACTACCCCTGTAAGTTGTATAATATCTATAGTAGGGCGATTAGCTCAGAGGCAGAGCGCCATCCTCACAAGATGGAGGTCGGAGGTTCGAGTCCTCCATCGCCCATTTTAGGAAATTATGCCTCTTTTAGGCTTTCCCTCCCTTACCCCTTATAAACAAAAGCTCCAACTCCTTGGCAAGATATATAAGCTCCTGCCTGTTTAGACTGAAATTCACCTTTGCCATGTTTTCCTTTTCTCCTCTTTTGCCCTCAGAGAGGCTAAGCATAACGCCCCCATCCTCTGCCACCGAAAGGGTTAGCTTTTTGTAGGCTCCAGTTTTCTCGTTAAAGTGCAATAGGCTTGCCACCTCCTGCCATCCGTTGCCTCGTTTCATGTGAATACCTCCACATCTTCCATATTTAACAATACACAGCAACATAAAAATGTTAATGCTACATAGATGCCTTAGCCCTTTCATATTCTACTGCGGATATACAACACCTAGTATAGTATGTTTTAGCCATGTATGGAATGCCTTACGCTTTCTTCCCAGTAGGCTTGTGGGCTTCATGCTTAACCCAGAAAGCCCACAATCAGAGGCTCTATCATAGCTGTCATCCCTTTATGGCTTGCCTTTCTGTCTTATGTCCTTTCATTGCATATTAGGGAGAATTAACCATTGGTGTTCTTTTGCCTAAAATTAATACTATGAGCCTCAAGGAGAACCTTATAAAACTTTCCAACTTCATATACCAGCTTCCAAAAGAAACCTTAAAGGGACAAAGGGTTCCCGTATACTTCTACCTTAGCGATAAACTCCTTGGGCTTCTTGAAGAGGATGCCATAAGGCAGGCGGGCAACGCCGCAACCTTGCCTGGCGTTGAAAAAGCCATATATGTTATGCCCGATGTGCATGTGGGCTATGGCTTTCCCGTGGGTGGTGTGATGGCAACGGACATAGAGGAGGGTATCATAAGTCCTGGCTCTATAGGATACGATATAAACTGCGGGGTAAGGCTTATAGCCACCAACCTAAGCGTAGACAAAGTTCAACCCGTAAGAAGGGAGCTTATGCAGGAGATACTCAAGAATGTGCCTGCCGGCGTGGGTTCTACTGGCAGGCTAAAGCTCTCAAAGGGCGAGCTCTCAGAGGTTGCCATAAGGGGTGCCAGGTGGGCAATAGAGAAAGGTTTTGGCTTTGAGGAGGACCTTTTGCACATAGAGAGCGGTGGAGCACTTCCCAATGCTGACCCTTCAAAGGTCTCAGACTTTGCCTTTCAAAGAGGTTCTGAGGAGCTTGGCACAGTTGGTTCAGGAAATCATTTTGTGGAAGTGCAATATGTGGACGAAGTCTACGACGAAGAGATAGCTCAAAAGCTGGGACTAAGCGTAGGGCAGGTTGCTATAATGGTGCATTCGGGTTCAAGGGGCTTTGGTCATCAAGTGTGCGTGGACTATCTAAAGACCGCAAGGGAAGCCTTAAAAAAATATCAAATAGATATACCAGATATGCAACTGGCTTGCATGCCCTTTAGCTCCCCAGAAGGGCAGGACTACTTTAAGGCCATGAACTCCGCCGCCAACTACGCCTTTGCCAACAGGCAAATACTGGGGTATCTGACAGCAGACACGGTCCGCAGGTTTTTTGGACTTTCATGGGAAGAGCTTGGCTACAGGCTTGTATACGACCTTGCCCATAACATAGGTAAGGTGGAAGAGCACAAGGTGGATGGCAAGAAGAAAAAGCTGTTCGTTCATCGCAAAGGTGCCACAAGGGCTTTTCCACCCTACAATCCAGACATCCCTCCCAACTATAGAGATATAGGGCAGCCAGTGCTTCTACCGGGGGATGTGGGAAGGTATTCCTTCCTCCTTGTGGGTCAGGAAGGGAGCATGAGCATGAGCTTTGGAAGCGCATGCCATGGGGCAGGAAGGCTCATGTCAAGGACAAAGGCAAAAGAGTTTGTGAAAAAAGAGGGGCTTGAGAAGGTGCTTGGTGGTCTTGTGGTAGTGGCAAGGGGAAAAGGCACTGTGGCGGAGGAGATTCCGCAAGCATACAAGGATGTTTCAGAGGTTGCCTATGTGGTTCATTCACTAGGCATAGCAAAGCTGGTGGCGAGGTTAAAACCTATAGGCACTTTAAAGGGATAAGTGTTATAATAGAAAATTCTGGAGGAACTTATGGGTGAGTTTGAAAAGCTACTTGAAGAGAGCCTTGAACTCAAAGAACTAAAAAGGGGCGAGGTAATAAAGGGGAAGGTGGTAAAAGCAGATGAGAGAAACATATATGTGGATGTGGGATACAAGGTGGAGGGTATAATCCCAAGGGAAGAGCTCCCAGATGCAAAGGTTGGGGATGAAATAAAGGCTGTGGTTCTAAGATTTAGCAAAGGGGGCTCACCCATACTGTCTTACCGAAGATACCTTGAGGAGAGGCTTACGGGTTTTCTCAAAGCCTGCTACGAGAAGGGTAAGTTCATAACGGGCACAGTGTTGGAAAAGAAGGATGACGGTTATATAGTGGATATAAGTGGTCTAAGGGTGTTTCTCCCCCTTAAGGAAGCGCTTAGAAATCTCAGAGAAGGCAAAAAGATAGTGGCAAAGATAATAGACCTTAAGAAGGAAGAGGATGGGCTTAGGGTGGTCCTTTCCCAAAAAGACTACATAAAGGCTCAGGAGGAAAAGAAAAGGACAAGGATACTTTCTAAGATAAAGGTGGGAGATGTGGTAGAAGGTAGAGTGATAAAGATAGACCCAGAGAAGGGTATAACCTTGCTCGTAGGCAACGCCCTCAGAGCCTTCCTACCCCTTGAGGAACTAAGCTGGGGAAGGGATAGAAATCCATACAATTACGCAGAGATTGATGAAAGGCTAAGGGTTAAAGTAAAGAGAATACCCAAGGACGGTCAGTTTATATTCGTAAGCTTGAAAGAAACAAAGGAAAATCCCTGGCAGAAGGCAGAACAAAACATACAAAAGGGTCAGGTGGTAAACGGAAGGGTTCTGGAAGTAAAAGATAATGGGCTAATACTTGAGGTCATGGAGGGCGTGGAGGGCTTTGTGCCAAAGGATGAAGTATCCTACGATGGAAGCACTCCCAAAAAGGGCGATAGGGTTTCTGCTCAAGTGCTTGATTTTGACCCCAAAAAGCATAAACTGGTTCTCAGCATAAAGAGAACTCTTCCAAAACCATGGGAAGAATTTATAAAGGAACATCCTGTCGGAAGCAGGGTAGTAGGCACTGTAGAAAAAATAGAGGGTGCAAAGGCCATAGTAAGTCTTGAGAAGGGTGTGTTGGGTCTTATCCATAGGAGCGACCTTGCGTGGATAAAGCCAGGAAGGGTTGAAGATGTGCTTGAGGTAGGCCAGTCTCTTGAGTTTGCAGTTTTAGGGTTAGATGGAAGGTTCGTAAAGCTGGGGTTAAAGCAGCTTTCTGAAAACCCATGGGATGCAGTGCTTGGGAAGTATAAGGTGGGAGAAAAGGTTAAGCTAAAAGTTAAGAGTGTGCACACCTTTGGTGCCTTTTTGCAGTTTCCCGAGGGTGTTGATGGGCTCTTGCCCATATCTGAGATGCCAAAAGGGCTCAAACTCCAGGAGGGCCAAGAGGTAGAAGTCAAGATAATAGAGCTTTCTCAAGATAAGATTACCTTTAGCATGAAGGAGGAAGAGAAGAAAGAAGAGATAATAACCACTTCCGATAAGGGATTTACCCTAGGCGACATACTAAAGAAGAAAATGAAGATATGAAAAAAAAAGTCCTGGTTGAAAGAGTCCACGAAAGGTGTGATCGTATACCTTCTAAGAAAAGAGCGCATAAAATGGTGAATTTTCTGCTGCAGAAGATGAAGGAAGCCATATATTCAGAAGAGGGTCTTAAGGTCTCAGGTTTTGGCAGTTTTAGGAGGAAAAACAACCGTGTCCTTTTCAGACCTAGTAAGATACTTCTCAACAGGTTGAAAATGGAGGCAAAAAGGTCTAAAATGTAAAACTAACGGGGTGTGGCGCAGGCGGTAGCGCGCTGGCATGGGGGGCCAGAGGTCACGGGTTCAAGTCCCGTCACCCCGATTTTAAAAGAAGGAGGCACGGATATGGTTGTGGTTGCCCAGCCCGTAGAAAAGGACTTGGAATCGTTGGTTCTAAGGGTATTTCTAAAATCCATTGATGTGCTTGGGGGACTTTCAAAGCTGGCGGAATACAAAACCCTCACATGGCTTCCCTCTCTTGCTAGAGCGGTTTATTGTGTGGTCTTAAGGGAAGAGTATTTCAAAACGGACAGAGAAATAGCGGAGAAGGTGGGTCTTACCGTCCAAACAGTAAGAAACATCTTAAGGGCTGAACCTTCTACCGCTCTTGAAAAGCTCAAGAGGATAGAGGAGTTTCTTGAAGAAGAGAAGAAGGAACTAAAAGTCCATACCGCTGGTGGCATTGCCAAACTTGCCTACAAACTGGTGAAAGAAGGGCACGAAGAGCCTCAAGTATTCCTCCAATACTGTGAGAGGGTGGCTTACGCCCTTGACATCCCATGGGCTTATATGGTGCTCAAAAGGCTGAGGGGAACAGACTTTCCCATACAGTCCGCCGAAGCTATATCTGAAAGGCTTGAGGGCGTTTATATAAAGGGCAGAACTGCAAAAGAAGTGCTTCAGGAGCTAGAATATCCTATAAAGAACCCTGCAGAGCTCCTGCATAGGATAAAGGAAAATCTCAAGATGCACGGCTTGGAGTGACTCATTCTTTAAGCACTCTCCTTTCGTATATAAGGGCAAGAGTGAAGAGAGTGGTGAATATGATGGGTCCCAAAAAGATGCCTACAAAGCCAAAGGTCAAAAGTCCACCTACTATGGAGAAAAAGAGCACAATGTAAGGCATACTCACGCCCATTTTCATTATGAGAGGTCTTATAAAGTTGTCAATGGTAGATATTACCAGCATACCGTAGATGAACATGAAGATACCCTTGTATAAACCTTTGGTGGCAAGTGTGTATAAAGCTACAGGGAACCAAACAAAGCCTGCACCGAAGGGTGGTATGAAGCTACTTATGAAGGTAGCCATGGACAAAAGTATTGCATAATCCATACCCGCCAGTTTGTATCCTACGAAGCCTACTGTGCTTTGGGCTATGGCAACGCCTATGGAACCATAAACGGTGGAGAGCACCGTTTTGTATACGGTGAGGAAAACCTGTTCCACATCCTCCTTATGCATAGGTAGAAACCTTTCTGCAAACTTCACGAACTTTGGTCCATCTCTAAGGATGAAAAAAAGGGTAAGCAGGAATACAAAGCTTTTGAAGACAAAGTCGGCTACCGCTGGTAATATGGAGGCTACAAGGTTTAGCCCCCTTTGCAAAAGGTCCCTAAGGCTGTTCATCAAAATACCCTTAAACTCTTCAGACTCCAGGTAAGCTAGAAAGTTATTTATCTCCTCTTGGGTGAGTATTTTATTAACCAGGGGGTTTTCCAAGAGCCCCTTTATCATGTCCGTGTAAGAACTGTTTTGGGTGAAACCAACTGCAAGATGGAGTAGCTCTATGGACTGCCTTATTGCCAGAGTGAGAACAAGGCTGAAGGGGACTACCACAAGTGCAAGCACCAGTAGGGTAAGCAAAAGGGCAGACCATGTGTTGCCCATCTTTCTTGCGAGTTTTATCTGCACGGGATAGAGGACTAGAGAAAAAATAATAGCCCATAGTATGGGCTTGAGAAAGGGCAAGAGCATGCTAAAGGCAAGTGCTACAAAAAAACCTGTAATGGAAAGGAGAAAGTAAAGAAAAACCCTCTCTTTCACAGGACTAAATTATAAATCATGGAGAGATGTCCAAAGTGCGGAGCTTTACTTGAGGTTATAGAGTGCTGTGGCGGTGGGATATTCAGGTGCGATGGCTGTGGTGAGTATTACTTTTATGGAGAGCTTATAGAGTCTCAAAAGGACTTTGAGGAGGTCTCCTCAGAAGCTCAAGGGCAACTTCCCGTGGAGGATATCCCTCCACCACCACTTTGTAGACCGCAGTGCTTATAGGAGCATGTATGCCTCTCTCTGTAGAGAGCCTGTAGAGCGCTTTTACCGTGTGTATGCCTTCTACTGTCTGGTTGAGCCTTCGTAGGATTTCTTCCATAGAAAGCCCCTGACCAAGAAGGTAACCAAGGGTTCTGTTCCTTGACTGTGGAGAGCTGGCGGTGAGAAAGAGGTCCCCCATGCCAGAAAGCCCATAAAAGGTCTCCCTCCTTGCCCCAAGGGATACGCCTATCCTTACCATCTCTGCAAGTCCCCTTGTCATAAGAGAAGCCCTTGCGTTCTCCCCAAGCCCAAGCCCGTCGGATATACCGCAAGCTATGGCTATAACATTTTTAAGAGCACCTCCAAGCTCAACACCCACAAGGTCTGTAGATAGGTAAACCCGGAAGTTTTCAGAGCTTATCTCCCCTCTTATCCTTTCCATCTCCTCAATGTCGGCGCCAGCAAGCACCAGGGCTGTGGGAAGACCCCTAGATACCTCGCTGGCAAAGGAAGGTCCAGAAAGGCAAAAAACCTTAAGAGATGGTTCAAGCTCCAAGAGAATTTCAGAAACCCTCTTCTCCGTGCCCACTTCAAGACCCTTTGAGGCGGAGATGACCCTTTTGCCTTTCAAGGAACTTCCCCTTAACACCTCCCTGATAACCTGAACGGGCAGTGCCACTATAACATAGTCCGAGAAGGCAAGGACCTTATCCAAGTCCTGTGTAGCATCTACATCTTTAAGGCTTGCCTCTGTGTAGGGATGTCTTCCTTCTCTTATTACCCTTACTATCTCCTCATTTCTGTCAAAAACCATTACCTTGTGCCCAAGGTTGCCAAGATGGAAGGCAAGGGCTGCACCCCAACGACCTCCGCCAAGAAGGGAAAAGTTCATGTGTTATACTATATCAGAAGATGGTGGAGGAAAAACTAGAAAATAGTCTCTACTGGGCTGTGTCCCTGGCTCTTAACCTGGTTATATTCACTCTCCTATCCTTGTATCTTTCTGTCAAAGTGGACCTCAAAAATCCAACCCCACCCCTGGAGGTCTTCCTTCAGGAGACGCCGGAGGTTAAGGAGGTAAAGCTGGCTGCAGGCAAGCGTCTTCATGATATTAAGCCCCATAGCGGTCAGGCTTTGGTGAGCAAGGGGAAAGCTTCTGTGAGTTCAAGCCCCATGGAAGCCCACAGAGAAGTGGGGGATGTGCAGGTGCCAGCGGGCAAGCCACAGGAAGAGCCCTCCTTGCTTGAGCACATTGAGCAGAAGATAAGAGGAAGGGAAAGGGAAGTGGAAAAGGAAGGCACAAGGAGTGCGGATATAGGCAACATAACGGCGATTGTGTCCCCAGGAGGTGTGGGGCTTTCGGGTGGTGGCAGGGCTACGGTTTATACACCACCATTTCCAAAGATAAGCTCTGATGAGCCTCTAAGCCCTCTGAGGGTGAGGGTGTGGATAGATCCTTCAGGTGTGGTCTCAAGGGTTCAGATAATCCAAAAGAGCGGTTCACCGCAGGTGGACCAGAAGATGTTGGAATTTGCCAGAGGCATAAGGTTTGAACCCATAAGGGAAAACCTTGTTCAAACTGGCATAATAACCTTTAGGTTCAAGGGAGGTTAAAAGCATGACCATAGGTAAGCAGTTGAGGCTTGAAAGACTTATTAACAGGGATACGGGTAAGACCATAATAGTGCCTATGGACCACGGCGTTAGCTCGGGTCCCATGGAAGGTATTGAAAACATAAGGAAAGCGGTGGAGGATGTGGCAGAAGGTGGTGCCAATGCGGTGGTGCTCCACAAGGGAATGGTAAAAGCTGGGCACAGGGGAAGAGGAAGAGATATAGGACTTTTTATCCATCTTTCTGCCTCCACCGACTGGGCACCCACAAAGAACGACAAGGTGCTGGTTTGCACGGTAGAGGAAGCCATAAAGCTGGGTGCGGACGGTGTTTCTATCCATGTTAATGTGGGTGCGGACATGGAAAGGGAGATGCTCAGAGACTTTGGCTATGTGGCAAAGGTGTGCGAAGAGTGGGGCATGCCCCTTCTTGCCATGGTCTACGGAAGAGGCAAGGATATGAACCAGTATGACCCGAAGGTGGTAGCTCACTGTGCAAGACTGGGTGCAGAGCTTGGTGCGGACATAGTTAAAGTGCCATACACGGGAGACCCAGAGAGCTTTTCAAAGGTAGTTGAAGGGACACCCATACCCGTTGTTATAGCGGGTGGACCTAAGATGAAAACGGAGAGAGAAGTGCTTGATATGGTCCATGGTGCCATACAAGCAGGTGCAAAGGGGCTTTCCATAGGTCGCAATGTATTTCAGGCTAAAAACAGGGTGGGCATGGTCAAAGCTTTGAGCCTTATCGTTCATGAAGGCAAAGGTGTGGAGGAAGCCATAAAAATCCTAGAGTGAGGAGGCAAGGTATGGGTCTTCTTGAAGGCAAAAAAGCCCTTATAACGGGCGTGGCGAACGAGCGAAGCATTGCCTACGGTATAGCCAAAGCCTTTTACAGAGAGGGTGCGGAGCTTGCCTTTACCTATGCAAACGAAAAGCTCAAAAAAAGGGTGGAAGAGGTAGCAAGGGAGTTTGGCTCTGAGCTTGTCTTTGAGTGTGATGTATCAAAGGATGAGCATATTCTGGCTTTGAAGGGTTGGCTTTCGGAGGTGTGGGGCTCTCTTGACATAGTGGTTCACTCCATAGCCTACGCACCAAGGGAGGAGTTCAAGGGTGGCGTCATAGACACCTCAAGGGAAGGCTTTAAGGTCGCCATGGACATCTCTGTCTACTCTCTTATAGCCCTTACACGGGAGCTTTTGCCCCTGATGGAGGGAAGAGAAGGCTCTATACTAACACTGTCCTACTATGGTGCGGAGAAGGTGGTGCCTCACTACAATGTGATGGGGATAGCAAAGTCTGCCCTTGAGAGCACGGTGCGTTATCTTGCCTATGATATTGCCAAGCACGGACACCGGATAAACGCCATATCCGCCGGTCCCATAAAGACCCTCGCCGCATACAGCATAACGGGCTTTCACCTGCTCATGGAGCATACCATGAAGGTAAACCCCTTTGGAAGGTCCATAACCATAGAAGAGGTGGGCGACACTGCGGTGTTTCTATGTAGCCCTTGGGCAAGGGCTATAACGGGCGAGGTGGTCCATGTGGACAACGGCTACCATATAATGGGCGTCTTTGGAAGGGAAGAGGAGATAAAGAGGGAGGTCTTTGGAGAAGAGAAGGAATGAAAACCTACGAGCTCTATGGTCTTAGGGAAGAAGAATACGAAAGGATAGTCCGCAGGCTCGGAAGAGAGCCAAACGCCGTAGAGCTTGGCATTCTTGGAGCCCTCTGGTCCGAGCATTGCTCTTATAAGTCTTCAAAGGTTCATCTAAAGAAGTTTCCCACCAGTGCAGGCTGGGTGGTGCAGGGACCTGGTGAGAACGCCGGCGTGGTGGAGCTTGACAGCAAGGTTTGGCTTGCCTTCAAAATAGAGAGCCACAACCACCCCTCTTACATTGAACCCTTCCATGGTGCCGCCACCGGTGTAGGAGGGATAATAAGGGATATCCTCTCCATGGGTGCAAGACCCATAGCCCTTGCGGACTCTTTAAGGTTTGGACTGCCGGTAGACAAGAGGATAGTGAAGGGTGTTGTCCGTGGCATATCCCAATATGGCAACTGCATAGGCATCCCCACGGTGGCTGGCGAGACATACTTTGAAGAGTGCTACAGGACAAACCCTTTGGTAAACGCCTTTTGTCTTGGTATTCTGCCTGCAGGGAGGATGCTTAGAGCGAGGGGCAAACCCGGAGACCTTCTTTTTCTTCTTGGCTCTGCCACTGGAAGGGATGGCATACACGGTGCGGTGATGGCTTCTGCGGAGTTTGGTGAGGGCACAGAGGAAAAGCTGCCCAACGTGCAGATAGGAGACCCCTACTTTGGCAAAAAGCTCATAGAGGCAGTGCTTCAGGCGGTGGAGGAGGGGCTAATGGTGGGACTTCAGGACCTTGGTGCGGCGGGGCTGTCGGGTGCAGCCTCTGAGCTTGCCAGCAAGTCCAAGTGTGGAGTGGAGCTGTGGCTTGAGCATGTGCCCCTAAGAGAGGAGGGTATGAAGCCCTTTGAAATACTCCTCTCAGAGAGCCAAGAAAGAATGCTTCTTGTGGTGCAGGAGGATAAGATACAAAGGCTCTTAGAACTTGCAAAGCACTATCACCTTGAGGGTGCGGTGGTGGGCAGGCTCACAGAGGATGGGCTCTTTAGGGCATATTACCACCAAGAGCTGGTTGCGGAGCTTCCAGTGAGCCTTATAGTAGAAGAAGCCCCCGTTTATGAAAAACCCTACTCAGAACCAGAATACATAAAAACCCTATGGACCTTTGACCAGAGAGAACTTCCAGAGGTAGACCTAAAAGAAGCCATACTAAGGCTCTTGGCTTCGCCAAACATAGCCTCAAAAAGGTGGGTCTACACCCAATACGACCATCAGGTGGGCACAAACACGGTCCTAAAGCCTGGCGGAGATGCGGCGGTCCTTAGGGTAAAGTGGGTCCAAAAGCCAGAGCTCAGGAGCGACAGACTCATAGCCATCACCGCAGAGGGCAATGGCAGAATGTTTTTCCTTGACCCCTATGAGGGTGGAAAATATGCGGTGGCGGAAGCCCTCAGAAATCTTGCCTGCGTGGGTGCAAAGCCTCTGGGAATAACAGACTGCCTAAACTTTGGAAACCCAGACAGACCTCAGGTAATGTGGCAATTGGTGAGGGCTATAGAGGGCATATCCGATGCCTGCAGGTTCTTTGATGTCCCCGTGGTGAGCGGAAATGTATCCCTATACAACGAGACGGTGGAGAGGGAAGAAATAAGAAACATATACCCCACACCCATACTGGTGGCGGTGGGCTACATAGAGGGTGGCAAGTTCCTTGACCACCACTTCAAGGAAGAGGGCGACCTTATCTTCTTGGTGGGGGACCTAAAGAGGGAGTTTTCCCTTGCGGGTAGCGAGTATCTAAAGGTGGTGCATGGAAGGGTAGCCGGAAGGACTCCCAGCGTGGACCTTGAAAAGGAAAAACAACTCCATAAACTTCTTATAAGACTTGTGGAAGAAAACTTGATTATGTCCGCCCATGATGTTTCCCTTGGCGGTTTGGCGGTGGCTCTACTTGAGGGTGTCTTCGGCACAGGGCTTGGCCTTGAGATAAACCTCTATTTAGAGGATAGGCTGGACTTTTTCCTCTTTTCGGAGAACCCCACCATGGTGGTGGTAAGCCTAAGGAAGGATTTCTCCGAAACCTTCAAAGACCTGGTGGAAGAACACAGACTTGACTGGCTACTACTCGGTAGGGTCAAGGAGGAAGCACTTTTTACCCTCACCAACAACGAGGAAAGGGTCTTTGAACTCTCACTAGATGAGCTTGAAAAGATATGGGAAAGCACTTTGGAAGAACTTCTATAGTATATGCGATTGCAGCCTTTGCAGTTTTGCTACTGGACCTAACGAGTAAACATCTAGCAGAAACATATCTCAAAGATAAGGACCTCAGTCTTTTACCCTTTTTACATCTAGTCTTGGTATACAATAGGGGTGTGGCCTTTGGCCTCTTTGCAGAGGCTCCGGACCTTCTAAGAGCCCCACTTCTCCTTGCAACACCCATAGTGGCCCTTGTGATAACCTTCCTGTATGCCCTAAGGTCAAAGGGCATATTTTTACCCATACTTATGGGCATGGTAGGTGGTGGTGCATTGGGGAACCTCTACGATAGGCTGTTTCTAGGGCATGTGCGGGATTTTATATACCTCTCTTATGGTGGACTTTCTTGGCCCGCCTTTAACCTCGCCGATGCCAGTATAAGCACTGCCATATTCCTTCTTATATTGAGAGAGCTACTTCCAAAGGGTGGAAAAAGCTAGAAATTCTGCTATATTCTATCCTTATGGTGGAAAAGGTAGCTCAGCTTGCCAGACTGAGGCTCACAGAGGAGGAAAAGGAACACCTTGAAAAACAACTTCATAGCATACTACACTTTGTCCAGCAGCTACAGGAGGTGGACACCTCAGAGGTTGAGCCCTTCACCCTTGAGTTTGAAGAGACACCTTTGAGGGAAGACCAGCCCTCGAGGGACTTTCAGCCAGAGCTAATCCTTCGGACCGCCCCAGAGGGACAAGGTAGCTTCTTTGTGGTGCCAAGAGTGGTAGAATATTAAAAGAGGAAGGCTATGGTAGAGGAATCTCAAAAGGAGACTTTGGAGAAGAGAAAGGCACTGGAAAATGCCCTCACCAGTATAGAAAGACGTTTCGGCAAGGGCTCCATAATGCCCCTCAAGAAGGCAGAGAAGGTAAAGGTGGATGTTATACCCACGGGTTCTCTTGCCCTTGATATAGCCACCGGCATAGGGGGTATTCCCAAGGGTAGGGTCATAGAGATATTCGGTCCAGAGTCCTCTGGCAAAACCACCCTTGCACTGCATATAATAGCAGAAGCCCAAAAGAGGGGAGGCATAGCTGTCTTTATAGATGCGGAGCATGCCCTTGACCCCAAGTATGCGGAGAAGATAGGTGTTGACACAGAAAACCTCTACATATCCCAGCCTGATTATGGAGAGCAAGCCCTTGAAATAGCGGAGAGCCTTATAGCCAGCAATGCGGTGGATGTTATCGTGGTGGACTCGGTGGCGGCGCTGGTGCCAAAGGACGAGCTAGAGGGTGAGATAGGCGAAGCCCACGTGGGCAAACAGGCAAGGCTCATGTCTCAGGCTCTTAGAAAGCTAAAAGGTATGGCACACAAGGCAAATGTGGCAGTAGTTTTCATAAACCAGCTAAGGGAAAAGATAGGAGTTATGTTTGGAAACCCAGAGACAACGCCGGGGGGTAGAGCCCTCAAGTTCTTTGCGGACATGAGGCTGGATGTGAGAAGGATAGGAGAGGTAAAGGATGGCGGAGAAAAGACGGGCAACAGGGTAAGGGTTAAGGTGGTGAAAAACAAACTGGCACCTCCCTTTCAAGAGGCAGAGTTTGATGTGCTTTATGGAGAAGGCATATGTAAACTCTGCGACCTTATAGATGTGGCGAGCGAGCTAAAGGTGATAAACAAAAGCGGTGCATGGTATAGCTACGGCGAGGTGAGGTTGGGGCAGGGTAAGGAGCAAGCAAAGAAAATTCTGGCGGAGAACCCAGAGCTCGTCCAGGAAATAGAGAAAAAGGTAAGGGAGGTAGCTGGTCTTGCTACAGCTGATACTTAAAAAAGCCATAGAGCTGGGCGCATCGGATATACATCTTAAAACAGGCTCTGTGCCAGTGGTGAGGGTCAAAAAAAGGCTTCATAAGCTTGAGGACTTTCCTGTTATTGATGAGAAGGTTATGGAGATGATAGTGAGGGAGGTGCTTGAGAAAAACAGGAGAAAGATGGCGGAGTTTGAGGAGCTGGGAGAGACGGACACTTCTTACGCTCTGCCCGGTGTGGCTCGCTTTCGTGTAAATGTCTACAGGCAAAGGACTACAACGGGTCTTGCCTTCAGGGTTATACCCTTCAACATACCACCCTTTGAAAGCCTCAACCTCCCAGAGGTTATGAAGAAGGTGGTTTTAGAAAACACCAAGGGTCTCATACTGGTCACGGGTCCCACGGGCTCAGGAAAGTCCACCACTCTGGCATCCCTCATAAACATAATAAACGCCACAAGGGACGATGTGATAATCACCATAGAAGACCCCATAGAATACCTTTTCAAGGACAACAGGTCCTTTATAGTCCAACGTGAGGTGGGTATAGATACCTCCTCCTTTGCAAGGGGTCTGCGTGCAGCTCTCAGGGAAGACCCTGATGTGATAATGGTAGGTGAGATAAGAGACCCAGAAACCGCACAGATAGCACTGCAGGCAGCGGAAACAGGGCATTTAGTTATGTCTACCTTGCACACTCTGGATGCCAAAGAGACCATAAACAGGTTCATAGGCATGTTTAACCTTGAGGTCCGAGAGCAGATTAGAATACAGCTTGCAGAGACGCTGATTGCCATCTTCTCCCAAAGGCTTCTGCCAAGGGCGGACGGCAAGGGTGTGGTTCCTGCGGTGGAAGTGCTTTTAAACACCGCCTCCATAAAAGAGGCAATAGTGGACACCACCAAGTTTGATGAGATCCCTCAGCTCATTGAAAAGGGAAGGTCTGTCTATGGCACACAGCTCTTTGACCAGCACCTTGAAGACCTATACAGAAAGGGGCTTATAGACTATAAAACAGCCATCATGTATGCCAGCAGGCCTACAGACCTTGAGCTTAAATTGGGTGGTATAGCCTCTGGTGGGAGAGGTTTTTATTGATGAAGATAGCCATAGACGGTCCCGCAGGAAGCGGGAAAAGCACTGTAGCACGTCAAGTCTCTAAAAGGCTTAACATACCCTACCTGAACACAGGGCTTGTATACAGAGCCTTTGCATACATATACAGGAAAGAAAGGCTACAAAGCCCCCTGTCAGTCTTTGAGAACCTACCCCTTGTGGAGGTTTTGCCCGCAGAGACAAGGGTCTTCTACAGAGGAAAAGACATAAGCCAACTACTTGGCTCTGAAGATGTGGGGAAAACCGCCTCTGAGATAGCCAGCCTGCCAACCTTTAGAGAGAGGATAAATGAGTTTTTTAGGTCCTTGGTGGGAGAGGGACAGGTGGTAGCAGAAGGCAGGGACGTGGGAACGCATATATTTCCAGATGCACCTATAAAGATATTCCTTACCGCATCTGCAGAAGAGAGGGCAAGAAGAAGGTGCGAGCAACTCATGGCTCAGGGCATACCTGCCAACTACCAAGAGGTGCTTAGGGCTATAGTGGAAAGGGACGAAAGGGACAAAAATAGACCCTTGTATCCCTTTAGACCTGCAGAGGATGCAATTGTGATTGATACCACAAGCCTTAGCCCAGAGGAGGTGGTGGAAAAAATACTTAGCCTTGTAAAAGAAAGGGTATAATTATCCTATGAAAGACTTTTGGTTTTGGGCGGAAGAATACGACAAAAAGCTAATAACCACCGCACTTGAATCTGGTGCAAGGGTAATACTTTTGTCTGACCCCTCAAAGTCTTCGGAGGTCAAAGCCCTTGGCAGGGTTCAGGTAGCCTCAAAGGAAGGTGGAGACCTCAAGGAGGGTGAGGATTATGTATATGTTCTCATAAAAGGCAAAGAAGACGAAGAAAGAGCAGGAAGGTTTCCACCTCATGTAAAGGTGATAGTGGAGACCACTGACTGGACCATAATACCCCTTGAAAACCTCATAGCACAGAGAGAAGAGCTATATGCGGTGGTGAAAAACGAAGAGGAGGCAAGACTTGCCATAAGGGTGCTTGAAAAGGGTGTAAAGGGTATTGTCCTCAAAACTAAGGATATAAACACCATAAAGAGGGTGGGAAAGGTTCTTGAAGAGGAGGAAGAAAAACTCCCCCTTGTGGTGGTAAAGATAACGAGGATACTGCCTCTTGGTCTTGGAGATAGGGTCTGTGTGGATACTACTTCTCTGCTAAACAGAGGCGAAGGTATGCTTGTGGGAAACTCTTCGGGTGGTATGTTTTTGGTGCATGCGGAGACAGAAGAAAACCCCTACGTGGCTTCAAGACCCTTTAGGGTAAACGCAGGTGCGGTGCATATGTATATAAGAGTGCCAGAGAACAAGACCAAGTATCTTTGTGAGCTTTCTGCGGGAGACCCTGTGATGGTTTATGACTACACGGGTAGAGGAAGGCTCGTCTATGTGGGTAGGGCAAAGGTGGAAAGAAGACCTATGCTTTTGGTGGAAGGCGTTTATGAGAAGAAAAAGCTAAGTGCGGTGCTACAAAACGCAGAGACCATAAGACTTACAAGACCTGATGGCACTCCCATATCTGTGGCTGAGCTAAAGGAAGGCGACGAAGTGCTCGGATACATAGAAACACCCGGCAGACACTTTGGCATGAAGGTGGAAGAAACCATAACGGAGAAGTGAGCACTATGCTCTCAAGGAGAGATATGCTCTACGCCCTGTGGCTTGGACCGGCTTTTTCCTTGCCCTACGGACAGCCTCAGAGGAGGGAGGTGCTTCTTCTGAGGACAAGGCTTGCAGGTTATATGCACTACGATGCTAATGTGGTATACCCATACCTGCGACTGGGGGATGAGCTGGAACTAAGGCGTGAGCCTCACAACCCCCATGACCACAAGGCGGTGGAGATATATTGGAGGGGTAAAAAGCTGGGATACTTGCCCAGAGAAGACAACTCGGTCATAGCCCAGCTCATGGACAGGGGAGAAAGGCTCAGGGCTGTAATTTCAGAGGTCAGAAACACCCCAAACTATTGGGAGAGAATATGGCTTGAGGTTTACCTGCTAATATGAACCTTGCGGAGCTTTTACAAAGGGCTACCGGCATCACTGCCAACTCAAAGGAGGTAAAGGAGGGCTACATCTTTGTAGCCATCAAAGGAACACAGACAGATGGGCATGACTTTGTGGAAGAGGCTTTGCAAAGGGGTGCTCTCTACGTGCTTGTGGAGAGGGAAGTAGGCATAAAAGACCCACGCATTATAAAGGTGGAAGATACAAGAAAGGCTCTTGGTGAGCTGGCAAGTCTTTTTTATGGTGAGGTTTCAAAAAGGCTTAAGATAGTGGGCATAACGGGGACAAATGGCAAGACTACCACAACGCACATAATAGAGTCTATCCTCAACAAGGCATGCATAAAAACTGGTCTTATGGGGACGATTTACTACAGGCTTGGAGAGAAGATATACGAATACGAGGGGAGGACCACTCCAGACCCTATAAAGTGGCACTCCACACTAAAAGCCATGTGGGAAGAGGGTGCAAGTGCGGTGGTTTGCGAGGTTTCCTCTCATGCACTTGACCAAAAGAGGATATGGGGCACGGACTTTTATATGGTAGGCTTTACCAATCTTAGCCAAGACCATCTTGACTATCATGGCACTATGGAAGACTACTTCCTTGCAAAGGCAAGGCTCTTTGAGGAGTATGCATATACCTATGCGGTGATAAATGAGGATGACCCATATGGCAAAAGGCTAAAGGCTATTGCAAAAAACCCAAGAACCTACGGAAGGGAAGGAGACCTTAAAATTCTTGACTTTCAAACAGACTTTGAGGGCTCAAGGCTGAGAGTGGCATACGAAGGAAAGGTGTATGACTTTTTCTCCAACCTGCGAGGGAACTTTCAGGCGTATAACCTCTCTCTTGGTATACTTGTGGGCTTTCTGTGGGGACTTGAAAGCCAAGCTATACAAGAAGGCATAAGGCAGGTGCAAGTCC
>JAXSPD010000031.1:0-23635 GCA_037926845.1 Candidatus Pampinifervens yunnanense
GTGGTGATAACCTTACCTTGACAGTTTAAAATAAGCTCTATCGCCTTTACGAAACTTTGGTCTAAGTTATCTCTGAGCCTTTGTAAGGCTTGAACCTCTGTATCAAAGACCCTTTTAGCCTTCTGGAGTATCTCATCCATCACTTCTTGTAGTTTTCAATACCCTTCCTTATCTCCTCGTAGGCAAAGTCCACACCCATAAAGCCCTCCACCTTTACCCACTTGCCTGGCTCAAGCTCCTTATAGTGTTCAAAGAAGTGTTTTATCCTGCTGAGGGTTATCTCGGGCAGGTCCTCAAAGGATTTTATGTGGTCGTAGGTAGGGTCCAGTTTGCTATGGGGCACCGCCAGGAGCTTTGTATCCACACCCTCTTCGTCCCTCATCTGGAGAGCACCTATGGGTCTACACCTTAGAACACTGCCCGGCACAACGGGATATCGGGATATGACCAGCACATCCACTGGGTCGCCGTCGTCTGCGAGGGTCTGAGGTATAAAGCCATAGTTAAAGGGGTAGTGCATGGCGGTAAAGAGAAACCTATCCACGAAAACCGCTCCGCTTTCCTTGTCAAGCTCATACTTTATAGGGCTGTCTTGGGGTATTTCCACCACCACATAGATGTCCTCTGGCGGGTTTTTGCCTGGGGGAATGTTCCTTATGTCCATCTTCCACCTCCTTTTTTATTTTACACTGGGGCGTTGCAAAAGTTCATGCTCTCCTCTATGCCGTATTCAACGCACCTTTGCAAGCATTCGCTTGCCCTCTTTAACACCCTTGCAAGCACATGCTCCTCCTCTCCGCTGAAGGGCGAAAGCACATAGTCCACCACCTTGTTTCTATCCTTTGGTCTGCCTATACCCACCCTGAGCCTTGGAAACTTCTCTGTTTTTATCTCCCTTATAATGGATTCTATGCCGTGATGACCTCCGCTACTTCCCTCAGACCTAAGCCTTAGCCTTCCAAGGGGTAGGTCCAGGTCGTCGTAGACCACCAGCATCTCCTCTGGGCTTATGTCATACTCCTCAAGAAGGTTAAGAACCGCAAGCCCGGAGTTGTTCATGTAGGTCTGTGGCTTTGCCACGAGAAGCTCCTTGCCCTGAAGCCTTACCCTGTAGAGATGAGAAAGACACTCCTCCGAATAGTCCTGGACCCTTAGCTTTCTAAGGAATTCATCCACCACCATAAAGCCCACATTATGACGCGTCCTTTCGTATTTCTTGCCCGGGTTGCCCAATCCCACAAGAAGCCTTATCATTCAGCGGTCGTAGTTTCCTCCACCTCGGGTTCAAGCACCACAGCCACCGTTTCCTCTGGAGAGTCCATTATTACGCAACCTTCTGGAGGAAGTATGTCTCTAACGTGAAGTGCATCCCCAAGCCCAAGAGAGCTCACATCAACGCTTATCTTCTCAGGAAGCCTGTCTATTCTTGCCTTTACAGTGAGGCTGTGCATAAGAGGCTCAAAGGTCCCACCAAGGGACACACCCGCAGGCGTGCCAACGAACTCTATGGGCACTTCCACCTCAATCTCGCTCACGTGGGTGATGTCCTGTAGGTCCACATGGATGGGATTATCTCCAAGCCAGCCCATCTGTATCTCTCTCAGAAGGCACAGCCTTTTTTCTCCCTCAAGCTCCGCCTCAATAAGGAAAGTCTCGCCCTGCGGAAAGGCTTTTAGGTCCTTCAGGCTTATGTAGGCATGCCTGTTTTCCACCTCTTTGCCGTATACTTCCACAGGCACAAAGCCCTCTCTTCTGCGTCTCTTTATTTCGCTCTTTTTACCTATGCTTCTGGGTAATAGCCTTACATGAACCTTTTTCATTTCTACCTCCTTTATACAAAGAGTGAACTAATTGATTCGCCTTCGTGGGCACGCTTTATGGCCTCTGCTATAAGCGGAGCCACAGAGACCACCCTCAGCTTTTCAAGGGCTTTACCTTCCATATTGAGGGTGTTGGTCACTATAACCTCCTCAACTGGCGATTCTCTTAGCCTTTCTATGGCAGGACCGGAGAAAATGCCATGGGTTGCTGCCACGAAGACACTCTTTGCTCCCTTTGAAAGGAGCATGTTGGTGGCGGCTACCACTGTGCCTGCGGTGTCTATTATATCGTCCACTATTATCGCCCTTTTATCTCTTACATCACCTATGAGGTCAAGCACCTCCGCCACGTTTGGCTCAGGTCTTCTTTTGTATATTATGGCAATACCGCAACCCAGCTTGTTGGCGAGGAGCCTTGCTCTTTCCACACCCCCAGCGTCTGGAGAGACAACCACCATCTCTCCGTCCAGACGGTTCTTTATGTATTCGTAGAGCACATTAAGGGCGTAGAGGTTATCCACTGGTATGTTGAAAAAGCCCTGAATCTGGGGGGAGTGTAGGTCCACTATTATGAGCCTATGAGCTCCTGCAACAGTTATAAGGTCTGCAAGAAGCCTTGCACTTATGGGAACCCTTGGTTTGTCCTTCCTGTCCTGCCTTGCGTAGGCGTAGTAGGGTATGACCGCAGTTATCCTTGCAGCAGAAGCCCTCTTGAGGGCATCAAGCATAAGAAGAAGCTCCATTATGCTCTCATTGACAGGATGTCCCAGGGATTGTATAACAAAGACATCCTCGCCCCTCATGGACTCGTTTATCTTTATCCTCACCTCTCCGTCGCTAAAGCGCCCCACTACCATATCGGATAGGGGAATGCCAAGGTATTCGGAGACTTCCTGCGCAAGCTTTGGGTTGCTGGTGCCTGTAAGAAGCTTTATAGAGCCAAGCATGTGCCACCTCTTCTATTGTAGTGGAAAGCTGGGGTGCCTGGATTCGAACCAGGAGCCCCCGGATCCAAAGTCCGGTGCTCTGCCAGTTGAGCTACACCCCATAACTTTCCACCCTGTATAACCTCCAGCCTCTTGCCCTACAGGCAAGCTCCAGGTCCTCCGTGGGCTCACCTGGGCTAAAGACGCTGGAACCACTACCGCTCACAAGGGCAAACCTGCCCAGACCTCTAAGAAATCTGAGCACTTCGCCCACCTCTGGGTAGAGCTCTCCAGCCAGCTCGCCCAGCCGGTTCTGGAGAAGGCTTAGGTCTCCAGCCCTTAGGCAATCTACTATTTTATCACCCTCTATATTCTCTGTCAAGATATCTTCTTTTACCATACTGTAGACATATGCGGTGGAGCATTTAACACCGGGGTATATAAGGGTAAAGACCATATTTGGCAATTCAATTTTCTCAAGGACTTCGCCTCTACCCCTACCTATGGCAGAGCCTCCCATTAGGAAAAAGCCTGCGTCAGAGGATACACTGCTTGCTATTTCATGAAGCTCTCTTAAACTCAGTGGGTTGCCAAGCAATTGGTTCAAAGCCCTCAAAACCGTTGCCACATTGGAAGAGCCTCCTCCAAGACCAGCCCCTTCTGGTATATTCTTTTGAATAAAAACCCTAAAGCTAAGCTCTTCTCCAAGAAGTTCTTCCATAGACTTTATAGCTTTGTAGACGAGGTTTTCCTCCATAGGTATACCAGTGCTTGTCTCCACGTTCAAGGGTCCCTCTTGGATAAATATCTCATCAAATAGGGTTATAGCCTGATATACGGTGAAGACTTCATGGTACCCATCAGGCCTCTTTCCAAGAAGCCACAGACCTAAGTTGAGCTTAGCAGGAGACAAAAGCCTTAGCATGAGTATTAATAATAACCCAAGTTGCAAGTTATTATATGGTGCTTTTCTATCAATTACAACTCAACTCAAGAGTCTCTCTTCCCTCAAAAGCTCCAAAACATCCCTTAGGTCATGAAATTTTCAGTTCAATAGCCAAAACCTGTATAAAATCCTCAGAAGTAGAAACCAACTTTTTGGCTAAAGACCTCAGAAACTCCACATCTCTTATTTCCCTTATCCTATTTACTATCTCTTCAGGCACATAGCCAAGTTTACCCTCAATTATGGCTATAAGCATCTCTTGTGCGGATTTCAAAAGTCCTTCCTCAATACCAATTTGCTTACCCTCTTCAAGTCCAATCTGCTTACCCTCTTCAAGCCCAATCTGTTTACCCTCCTCAAGCCCAAGCCTATAGAGAATATCCTTTTTCAGTTTTCTCTTTGGCAGTCTTATATCCTCAGGTCTAACCACTATAGGCATGTATTTGACCTCCTCTGTTAGCCTTATCCTTAAGTTAGGTCTTAGTTCTGTCAGCGTCAAGGCTTTCAAAAGGTAGTCCTTTCTCTCTTCCTCGTTCATGCCTTCCATTGTCTTTATGAGTTTTTCTATCAGATATGCCTCATCCTCTACACTACACAAACATGCCAGTAGCCTATCCATAGGGTCTGGACTTTCCAAAAGCACCTTGCAGTCTATCTGCCTTATGTCAAGTATTTCGTAGCTAAAGGTAAGATTTCTAATCCTTAGCTTTGACTTCATCCTTAACTTTCTGTTTCCTACATAAACAAGAAGCTGTTTTATGTTGTATGTTTTGTATTTTTCTGCTATGGCGGTATAGTAGCGGAGCATTCTCCAAGGCATGTTTGTATCGTTAAAGGATTGGAACTCCATATGTAGGATGCTTTCATCCTCAAGTCTTGCCAAGAAGTCCACTCTTAGCTCAGTGGATGGCAGGGCTGTTGGCAATAGCTCTTTGATAGGGGCTGGAGAGAGGATTTTGCTAAGCCTATGGGGGACTTCCTCAAAGATGTCTTTGAGAGTTATATCTTTTGAGGACACAGAAGGATTATATCATTAAACAAGTTTGTCCTCGTATCCCTCATGGTGGGTTCAAGGTTATAAATCCTCTGTAGCTTACAGGTTAGGTTGATGATATCTGATAGACAATTACTCCGCAATAGACAGTGTTTAATCTTGATGGATAAGAAAATATGAGTATACAAGACTAAAAATTTCCTCAATACCCTCTTGACAAAAGCCCAAGATGTTAATATAATATCTACCCGTAAAAATTCCTTAGAAGGAGGTGGAACATGGCAAAGCTCAGACCCCTTTATGACAAGATTGTGGTCAAGAGGTTTGAAGAACAAGAACAGAGGACTGCCTCTGGCATAATCATACCAGACACCGCCAAAGAAAAGCCCCAATTGGGTGAGGTGGTGGCGGTGGGCGAGGGAAAGCTCCTTCAAAACGGTCAGCAAGTTCCACCCAAGGTAAAGCCCGGGGACAAGGTGGTCTTTAATAAGTATGCGGGCACCGAGGTGGAGCTTGATGGAGAAAAGTTCCTTATCATGTCCGAAGACGAAGTGCTTGCAATAGTTGAATAAAAATTTTTAAAGGAGGTGGTAGCATGGCAGCAAAGAAGGTTATCTATGGAGAGGATGCAAGGGCAAGGCTCAAAGCCGGTGTTGACAAGCTAGCCAATGCGGTAAAGGTCACCCTTGGACCAAGGGGCAGAGAGGTCATCATTGAGAAAAAGTGGGGCACTCCCTTGGTCACCAAGGATGGCGTGACCGTTGCCAAGGAGATAGAGCTCAAAGACCCCTATGAAAACATGGGAGCCCAGCTTGTGAAAGAGGTGGCCTCAAAGACTGCAGATGTTGCCGGTGATGGAACCACCACCGCAACCGTGCTGGCGCAGGCTATATTCACCGAGGGTCTCAAGGCAATAGCATCTGGCGCCAACCCTATGGACCTCAAGAGGGGCATAGACAAAGCGGTGGAGAAGGTAGTTGAGGAGATAAAAGCCCAGTCCATACAAGTGGGCGGAAGGAAGGAGATAGAGCAGGTTGCCACCATCTCCGCCAACAACGACCCCGAGATAGGAAGGATAATCGCAGACGCCATGGAGGCAGTGGGCAAGGATGGTGTTATAACCGTTGAGGAGTCCAAGTCCGCCCAGACAACCCTTGAGACGGTCCAAGGTATGCAGTTTGACAGGGGATACCTTTCTCCCTACTTTGTGACCAACCCCGACAAGATGGAGGCGGTTCTGGAAGACCCATTCATACTTATCTATGAAAAGAAGATTTCCAACGTAAAGGACCTCTTGCCTGTGCTTGAGCAGGTAGTTAGGGCAGGAAAGCCCATCCTCATAATAGCAGAGGATGTGGAAGCGGAAGCCCTGGCAACCCTTGTGGTAAACCACATAAAGGGTGTCATCAGAGCATGCGCAGTAAAGGCTCCGGGCTTTGGTCAGAGGAGAAAGGACTACCTGCAGGACATAGCCATACTCACTGGTGGCACTGCCATAACTGAGGAGCTTGGTATAAAGCTTGAGAGCGTCACCCTTGATATGCTGGGAAGGGCGGACAAGGTCATAGTGGACAAGGACAACACCACCATCGTGGGTGGAAAGGGCTCAAAGGAAGCCATAAACGCAAGGATAGAGCAGATAAAGAAGCAAATCGTGGAAACCACCTCTGATTACGACAGGGAGAAGCTCCAAGAAAGGCTTGCCAAGTTGGCTGGTGGCGTCGCCATTATAAGGGTGGGCGCAGCCACAGAAGCGGAGCTCAAGGAGAAGAAGGCAAGGGTTGAGGACGCAGTGCACGCCACAAAGGCGGCAGTGGAAGAGGGCATAGTGCCCGGTGGTGGCGTGGCATTGGTGAGAGCCTCAGAAGCTCTTGAGAACCTCAAGGCTGACAACCCAGACCAGCAGGTAGGCATAGACATAATAAAGAGAGCTTGCAGGACACCCCTCAGACAAATCGCCAACAACGCCGGCTTTGAGGGTTATGTGGTGCTTGAAAAGGTGCTCCAGCTTGGCAAAGAAAAGGGTAAGAACTGGGGCTTTGATGCATCTGTGGGCGACTACAAGGATATGGTGGAGGCTGGAATCATAGACCCCACCAAGGTGGTAAGGACCGCCATACAGAACGCAGCTTCTGTGGCAGGAACCATGCTCACCGCCGAAGCCCTGGTGGCAGAGATACCCGAAGAGAAGAAGGAAAAAGCCCCAGCACCAGAGATGCCCGAGCTTGACTAAAAGTTTGCCCCCGCAAGGGGGCACTTTTATCCTATTATCCTCAAGAGACTTTCTACCACTTCCCGTGGATTGCTACCAAGACGGACAAAGCCGTTTTTCATTCCACAGCCCTTGTCTGCACACACTCCACCAAGGGAAAGAATCTCTCCTTCATGTCTCATAAGCTTTGTAGAAGGCACATAAAGCCCTTCTCCGTCAGTGTAGAAATCCTCTGTCCTGAGCTCTAGCTCCTTGTCTCCCGACCTTATGATAAGGCTACTGTAAGCCTTTCCTGCGTAAACCTCTATACTCTCATAGACAGAGAGCCCCTCGTATATCTCCCTTATGGGGTTCTTGGCAGGTTCAAATTTCACATACTCCTTTACCGTGTAGCATTCGTCAAAGACCGCATAGGGGCAGACCTTTGCACAGTAGTCGTGGTCTATGCTCTTGAATAGATCTCTCACCGCATAGCCCTTGGAGGGGAGGAGGTTTCTCTTACCCAGCTTGTCCAGAAAGCCAGATCGGCGCATAACCTCCTCAACGGGTGCCTTTGCGTTTACAAGGACTAAGTTCACCCCCTTCTTTTTCATGTCCTCAAGAAAATCGCTCAGAGCATCCAGAGCGGTCCCGTCCATATAGTTTACGGACTCGCAGTCTATCACAAGATGCTTTAGGGCTGGCTTTTGGTTTACAATTTCTCTGAGCTCTTCAAGGATGTTCTCCGTGTTGGCGTAATAAAAGGATGCCTCTGGGCGCACCATTTCTATCTGAGGGCAGGTGGGTAGGTTGTTGCTCTCTGCGTTCACAAAGGTCTTGCTCACTGGGTCTCTGGACATCCTCACTATCCTTGGGTATAGGCTTCTCCAGAGGAAGAGAGAAAGAGACAGGAACATGCCTATAAAGATGGCGTAGTCTGGCTTCATGATAAAGGAGAGAGAAAAGGTGGTTGTGGCGGATATTCCGTCGTATCTATTGGTCTTCCAAAGATGCACAAAGTAGTGAGGCTTTACAAGACCTACTACTGCGGTTATAACTACCGCAGAAAGCACAGCCCTGGGGAGGTAGTAGAGAATAGGTGCCACAAAAAATATGGTGGCTATAACAAAGCTGGCACTTATGATGTTTGCCATACCTGTTTTGGCACCCGCCTGGAAGTTCACCGCAGAGCGCGAAAAGGAACCGCTAACGGGGAAGCTCCTAAAAAAGGAACCCACCAAGTTGGCAAGCCCCTGACCTATTAGTTCTTGGTTCACATCTATCTTCTGCTTTGTCTGGCTTGCTATAAACTTGGCTATGGCGTAGGCTTCCATAAAGCCCACGAGTGCTATGATAAAGGCTTTGCCCAGTATTCTGTCAAGGAGGTCCCAATCCACAGAGGGCAGGGAGGGCAAAGGAATACCTTGGGGTATATCCCCGACAACCCTTATACCGTAGCTCTCAAAGGCAAAGAAGTAAGAAAGAGCGGTAAACAGAGCTACAGTAAGCAGTGCGGAGGGAAAGTTTTTGTTTATCCTCTTGAGACCCACTATGAGCACTATGGAGGAAACGCCCACTGCGAGGGTGTAGGGGTTTGTCTGTGGGATGTTCTTTGCTATCTCGTAGAGGTTTTGGAATATGAGCTCCTTTTGTTCTACCTTTATGCCAAGGAGCGCCGGTATCTGGGTGGTCATTATTATTATGGCGGCGGCGTTGGTAAAGCCTATAATCACGGAATGAGACACAAAGTTTACAAGAAAACCGAGCCTAAAAAGCCCTATGGTTAATTGTATGATACCTACAAGAAAAGCCATAAGGATGGCAAGCTCTATGAATTTTTCTTCCCCTGGCTTTGCGTAGCTTGTAAGGGACACGAAGGTAAGGAATGCCACTATAGCAACAGGACCTGTGGCAAGCTGGGCAGAGCTTCCAAAAAGTGCAGCAACTATGACCGGTATGGAGGCGGCGTAAAGTCCATACACAGGCGGAAGCCCCGCTATAAGGGCGTAAGCCATGGATTGAGGAACCAAAACCACCGCAACGGTAAGACCGGCGATGAAGTCAGAGCTAAAGGTTTTTCTATCGTAGCCCCTTAACCATCTGAGAAAGGGGAAAAACCTCTCCATGGATATAAATGCTAACATAAATCATAAAAGCCATACTCTGTCAGTTGGCTTATAATCTCAAGCTATGCTTAACTTAGCAGTTCTGCAATTCAGACCCCTGCTGGGAAAAGTAGGGGAAAATCTGAGAAGAGTCTTAGAAATGCTATCTCATGTAAAGGAGGGTTCTTTGGTGGCACTGCCAGAGATGTGGCAGTGCGGTTTTGACTACCAAAACATGGAAAGGCATGCACAGGCAACGGAGGAGGTTCTGCAGGAAGTCATAAGGGTCTCCAAAGACAGAGATTTAACCATCATTGGCACTTATCCCACAAAAACCGAGGGTGGCATACACAACTCTGCGGTGGTGGTCAACAGGGGGAGGATTATAGGCAAAAGGCACAAGATAAAGCTCTTCCCCCTCTACGAAGAGCCAAGACATTTTCTACCAGGCTTTGAAAACCCAGTCTTTGAAACCTCTCTGGCAAAGGTGGGTATTCTCATATGTTTTGAGCTCCGATTTCCAGAGCTTTCTTGGGCTTTGAGAGAGGCAGATATCTTAGTTGTCCCCTCCATGTGGGGTGAAAAGAGAAAACTTCACCTTAGAAGCCTCTCAAGGGCAAGGGCTATAGAGAACCAGTGCTTTCTTATGTTGTCCAACGCATGGGGTGATGTGGGAGGAGAGGAATACGCAGGGTCCTCTGCCATATACGGACCTTGGGGTCATATGCTTGCCTTCTCAGAGAGGGGCGACAGCATACTTCAGGTGGAAGTGGACCCAAAGGAAGTAGAAAAGGTAAGGAGATACATTCCTGTCCGTTAGGCTGTTATAAAATATCCATACATGGCATATTACATCTTCGTGACCGGCGGTGTTCTCTCATCCCTTGGAAAGGGTGTAGCCTCAGCCTCCATAGCTTCCCTCCTTGAGGAGCAAGGTCTCAGGGTAAACATCCAAAAGCTGGACCCATATCTGAATGTGGACCCAGGAACCATGAGTCCCTACCAGCATGGTGAGGTGTATGTCACAGAGGATGGTGCGGAGACGGACCTTGACCTTGGGCACTACGAGAGGTTTACCACCATAAGCATGACGCGGAAGAACAACATAACCGCCGGACGGGTCTACTACAACGTCATAAGCAGGGAAAGGGAAGGGGGATATCTTGGTGCCACCGTGCAGGTCATACCCCATATAACCGATGAGATAAAAAGGCTCATAAGGGAATTAGAAGAAGAACACGATGTGGTGATAGTGGAGGTAGGGGGAACTGTGGGTGATATAGAGGGTCTCCCCTTTCTTGAGGCAGCAAGACAGCTATCCATTGAAGTGGGCAGGGAAAGGGTGCTCTTTGTGCATACCACCTATGTGCCATACATAAGGACAACGGGAGAGCTAAAAACAAAGCCCACACAGCACTCTGTGAAGGAACTAAGGGCAATAGGCATTCAACCGGACATGATAATCTGCCGGTCTGAGATGGAAGTCCCCGAAGGTATAAAGGAAAAGATAGCCCTTTTTACCAGTGTAAGCAAATCTGCGGTGGTGTCCGCACCAGACGTGGACTACATATATGAAGTTCCCCTCCTTTTCAAAAGGCAGGGTATAGACAGGTTTATAACCCAACACTTTGGCTTTCCCTATAAAGAAGTCAATAGCAAATGGGAAAAGATAGTCCAAGTGCTTAGGTCTGCGGACCGCGAGGTTCAGGTGGCACTGGTTGGAAAATATGTGTCCCTAAAGGACTCCTACAAGAGCGTGGTTGAAGCCCTTATTCATGGAGGTATAGCCAACAGCGTTAGGGTAAGGGTGCTGTGGATAGATTCAGAGGACCTTGAGGAGAGGTTCCTTGAGGACATTCAGGGCATACTTGTCCCTGGAGGCTTTGGAGAGAGGGGCATAGAAGGTAAGATAAGGGCGCTAACCTATGGCAGAGAAAGAGGAAAACCCACCTTTGGTATATGCCTTGGTATGCAACTCATGTGCGTGGAATTTGCAAGGAATGTGATTGGGCTCAAAGAAGCCAACTCCACAGAGTTTGACCCCTTTACACCCCACCCCGTTATAGACATAATGGAGGGTCAGAAAAATATAAAACAGCTGGGCGGAACCATGAGGCTTGGCTCTTACCCCTGCAGGCTAAAAGAGGGCACAAGGGCAAGAAGCATATACGGGCAGGAACTTGTATACGAAAGGCACAGGCACAGGTATGAGTTTAATAACGTCTACAGAAAGCTCTTTGAGGATGCAGGCATGGTCTTTTCTGGGCTATCGCCCGATGACAAACTCGTGGAGATAGTGGAGCTAAGAGACCATCCTTGGTATATAGGCTGTCAGTTTCACCCCGAGTTCAAAAGCAAGCCCTTTAAGCCCCATCCTCTCTTTGTTTCTTTTATCTCTGCTTGTTTACAAGGTCAATGATAGCCACATCGGGCGGAGAAAAGAGCCTCATGGGCGGACCACCAGTGCCTACACCCTTGCTAATGTAGACATAAGCATTGCCCAGACTATGGAACCCCCTGTCGCTTATGAACATTTTCGTAAGTATAAGTTTACCCACTGGGTAGTATACTCCTCCATGGGTATGCCCCGAAAGCAGAAGGTCAAAAAGCTCCTCCGTTCCATCTTCTATACGAGGCTTGTGCTTGAGGTATAGCACAAAGCCCTTTTGGAAGCTCTTCAAAAGCTCCTTATCAGAAAGTGTTCCCACACAGGCTTTAAAAAACCTACAGTCATCGTCATCTATACCCACGATGGAGAGGTTGTATTCTTTGAGATATATGCCCTCTCCTCTTAGCAGTCTAAAGCCTGCCTTTTGGGTAAACTCCACTGCCTGTTGGACGCCCCTGTAGTATTCATGGTTTCCCAAAACTGCATACTTTCCCAAGGGTGGTTTCATCTTGGAGAGAGCATCCGCCAGGTATAGTTTGTTTTTCATGTTTCCGTCCACTAGGTCTCCAGTGGACACCACAAGGTCTGGCTTTTCTCTCTCATACACATCCATAACAAGCCTTATCTTGTCCATGCCCATAACAGGACCAAGGTGCAGGTCTGAAATATGCATAATTCTGAGCCTTTTTACCTGTGGTGGTAGCTTGTCCGTATAGATGGTATACTTCTCTACCCTTAGGTTGAGGGTCTCGTAGTAGCTGTAGACAGACAAGGCAGTGGATAGCAAGAGCACCCAATAGGCTGTAGTCCTTTTGGAGAGCAGGGGCAAGGGATTTATCTTCAATAGCCTGCGAAGTGTATACACAAGCAGTCTATACAGGTCAAAAAGCAGAGCAACAACCACCAAGTATAGGAGAAAGCCCATCCACAAAAGCCCGCTCAAGGCAGTGGCATATGTAATCTGGGGGTTTGAGTTAAGGTCAAGGTATCTCCACAAAAAGGGCGACAAAAAGCCAAGGGAAAAAAGGGCAAAAGCCACCCTTCTGCCGTTAACACTTAGCAGAGGTCTAAAGACCCTAATGTAGGCATAAATATGCATGGATAGGAAGACCAGAAAAAAGACTAGCAAGAAGCCTCTCATGCTTCTAACTTATAACCAAAGCCTCTTACCGTTTGAATGGCTTTTCCTTCTTCTCCCAGCTTTTCTCTGAGCCTTTTTATATGCACATCCACAGTCCTGTCGTATACATCCCTCTTTAGGACACGTTCTATTAGATACTCTCTGCTCACAGGTTTTCCGTAATTTTCAAGGAGCGCAGACAGGATAAGAAACTCTGTGGGAGTTAGCTCTATAGTCTCTTTCTCCGTCCTTACCTCCTTCTTTTCCAGGTCTATGTGTATATTCCCAAGTTTGAACTGGGTTTGCCTTTTTTCCTTTCCTACTCTTCTAAGAACTGCCCTTACCCTTGCCACAAGCTCTTTTAAGGAGAAGGGCTTTGTTATGTAGTCATCTGCCCCCAAGGAAAAGCCCCTGAGCTTATCTTGTTCCATATCACGGGCAGTTATGAATATTATGGGTATATCCTTTAGGCTGTCTTCGCTCCTTGCATACTGGGCTATTTTAAAGCCATCGTAATCTGGAAGCATTATATCCAATAGCAGTAGGTCCGGGGGTGCCTCTTCGAGATGCTTTACAGCCTCTGCACCCCTTAGACAAACCACTGGCTCATAACCCTCTTTCTTTAAGTTGTATGCTATAAGCTCCGCAAGGTCGCTATCGTCCTCCACTACAAGTATCCTAAGGCTCATATCTTTAGAGGCTTTATCTTTACTGCCACCTCATCGGGGTTTACCACATCCCCTACCGATATGAGTACCTCCTCCACCACACCTTCTACCGGGCTGTGAACCTCGTTTTCCATCTTCATCGCCTCCACCACAAAAAGCACATCTCCCTCCTTAACCATCTGTCCTATGCTAACTTTTACATTTACCACCTTGCCAGATATGGGTGAGGTTACATCTCCTACGCCTATGGGCTTGGGTCTTTTAGGCTTCACCTCCATGGCGGAGGTTATCTCTCCGTAAGGGGATGGTATGCTTTCCAGCTCCTTGAGAGGTCTAAGGATAACCTCTTCCAGCTTTCCGTCAAGCCTGATGAAGAAGGGTCTTCCTTCTGTGGTGGACTCTCCTCTGCCCGCTATCTGCACATGATACTGCTCTCCATGAACTGTGACTATAAACTCGACGGGTATGTTTTCCCTTTTCTCTTCTATGAGGTCTTCTGGTGGTAGCTTCTCGCCCTTTTCTCTGAACTCAAAGAACTCCTTGGCTACAAGGGGAAAGAGGGCATAAGAGAGCACATCTTCCTCGTTCTTTGCACCAGCCTTTATAGCCTCCTCCCTTAGGGTGGGCAGTTCTGGCTCAAGGAGGTCTGCGGGTCTTATGTGGTATATGGGATCCTCATCGCCCAGTATCTTCTTTATAAGCTCCTCGCTTATGGGCGCTGGGGGCCTGCCATAAAGACCTTTTACATAGTCCTTTGTTTCCTTTGTCACCACCTTATACCTTTCGCCATGCAGAACATTGAGAAAGGCCTGAGAGCCTACTATCTGGCTGGTGGGCGTCACAAGGGGTGGGTAGCCTAGGTCTTCACGAACCTTTACCACCTCTTGGAGAACCTCTGGAAGTCTGTCTTCCATGCCTTGTTCTCTGAGCTGGCTTATGAAGTTGGAAATCATGCCACCAGGCACCTGATGCAAAAGCACACCCACATCTGGATAAGGCGGAAGCACATCGTATTTTCTGTATTTTTTTCTTATTACCGCAAAGAGGTCTCCAGCCTTCTGATAAAGCTTTTCGTCCACCTGAACCTTGTATCCAAATTCCCTCAGCACATAGACCATGGTCTCGCCCGGCGGGTGTGAGGTCTGACAGGAAAGGCTATAAAAGACCGTGTCTATAATGTCCGCACCGGCTTCTATGCCTTTTAGCTGTGCCATCTGGGCAAGGTCTGCGGTGGTCTGGGTATGCAGGTGCACGGGATATTGGGGAAATTCGGACTTGAGAGCCTTCACAAGCTCATAGGCAACCTTTGGAGACAACAGACCCGCCTGGTCCTTTATGGAGATTATATCTATGCCCATATCTACCAGCTCTCTGGCTACATCCACATAATACTCTACCGTGTGGACGGGGCTTATGGTGTAAGAAAGAACGCCCTTGACGATTGCCCCCACCCTCTTTGCGACCTCTATGGATTTTCTCATGTTTCGTGTGTCGTTTAGGGCGTCAAAAATTCTAAAGACTTCTATGCCATTGTCGTATGCCCTTTTAACAAACTCTTCCACCACATCGTCCGCATAGTGCCTGTAGCCTACCACATTCTGACCCCTCAGGAGCATTTCAAGTTTCGTGTTAGGAGCCCTGTCCTTGAAGAGTCTAAGCCTCTCCCACGGGTCTTCCTTTAGATACCTCAAACACACATCAAAAGTAGCCCCACCCCACACCTCAAGGGACCAGAAACCACACTTGTCCAAGATGTCAATAACCTCGAGCATATCCTCGGTTCTCACCCTTGTAGCAAGAAGAGACTGGATACCATCTCTAAGGGAAACATCTGTTATCAAAATCTCTCGCATAGGAAAATTATAACACCCTGAAGTGGTCAAACCCCATAGGCTCAAGGGGTCTATCGTCAAGGAAAATTCCCTCTCCCTCTTCCACATAGCCTATCTGAACCATGCTAAGGAAGGGGTTTAGCTTTTCAACGGGGTGTGTAAACAAAAGCTCGTAGTCCTCACCGCCAGATAGAGCGTATTGGAGTGGGTTCTTGCCGTGCTTTTTACAGTAGCTAGCAAGCTCCGGAGATAGAGGAATTTTTTCGGAGAGAAGCCTGAGCCTTACACCGCTTGCCATTGAGAGCTTCTCTGCATCGGAGGAAAGCCCGTCGCTTATATCCATGCTGGCGTTGGCATACTTGGATATGTGTCTGGTAAAGTCTATCCTTGCGGTAGGCCTTATGTGTTTTTCTATAAGCCTTAGCTCAAAATCCTCGTAGGACCTTTTCTCCATAAGCAATAGCTCAAGCCCAGCCCTTGAGTCGCCAAGGGTTCCAGAGACAAAGACCCCATCACCTATCCTTGCCCCCCTTCTTCCTACAAATCTTTCAGCCCTTCCCACCATGAAAACATCAACAGCCAGCTTGTCGCCCTTGCTTATGTTCCCTCCAACCACGGCACAGGAGTAAAATTCACAGGCACTTTTTATGCCCATGTATATCTCCTCCACATACCTAACCTCCATATCCGGAAGGACTAGAGAAATAAGACAATACAAGGGCAGTCCTCCGTTTGCCACCACGTCGCTCACATTGACCGATATGGCTTTCCAGCCTACCGCAGAGGGTGGATAGTGGAGTTTGAAGTGCCTGTCTTGGAGAAGGAGGTCGCAGGTAAGCAGGAGCGTGCTCTCGCCGATGTGAATGGGTGCGGTGTCGTCGCCTATTAAATCACTCTGCAGTATGCCCTTGAGCTTTTCTATAAGACCGAACTCCCCTATATCTGAAATTCTCATTCTGTGAATATCTGACCCTCTATAGGCTCAGCTGTAACCCCTCTATCTTGTATAAATTTGATAACTCTATCTATCTCCTCAGCCTCGCCTTCAACCTCAACAGTAAGTATACCTGTATCCTTTGCCACCCTTGCGGTTCTTATGTTAACAACCACATCAAAATTCTTGCAAACCATACAAAGAATAGGCTCCTTTACCTTATCTTCGGGGTATAGAAGCTGAAGCCTTATGAGGTTCATAGGAGATATTATATCAAATCTTTAATAGGTGGGTCAGATATTAATTTTATCTCCCTAATTTCCTATCTTAAGTCCCCAGTTCTAATATAATATACCCCTTAATGCCCAGACGCACAGACATAAAGAAGATACTCATCGTAGGCTCAGGACCCATAGTAATCGGTCAGGCAGCGGAGTTTGACTATTCTGGCACTCAAGCATGTAAGGCTCTCCTGCAAGAGGGCTATGAGGTGGTGCTGGTAAACTCAAACCCCGCCACCATAATGACAGACCCCCAGTTTGCCCACAGAACCTACATAGAGCCACTTACTGTGGAGGTGCTGGAGGAGATAATAAGGGTAGAAAGACCCGATGCCCTCCTTCCCACCCTTGGAGGTCAGACCGCCCTTAACCTTGCGGTAAGGCTCTATGAGGAGGGCATATTAGAGAAATACGCCGTAAAACTAATAGGCGCCAGCTACCAAGCCATAAAGAAAGGCGAAGACAGGGACCTTTTTAGAAAGTCCATGGAGAAGATAGGGCTAAAGGTGCCTCCCAGCGTTGTGGTCTCTTCTTTGCAAGAAGCACTTGAGAGGGTAAGAGAGGTAGGCTTCCCAGCCATACTGAGACCCGCCTTTACCTTGGGTGGCACGGGAGGATCTATCGCCTACAACATGGAGGAGTTCAAGGAAAAGGTGGAGATTGCCCTAAAGACCTCCCCTATACATCAGGTGCTAATAGATAAGTCCCTCATAGGCTGGAAGGAGTTTGAGTTTGAGGTCATAAGAGACTCAAAGGACAATGTGATAATCGTCTGTAGCATTGAAAACTTTGACCCCATGGGTGTGCATACGGGCGATTCTATCACCGTTGCACCCGCACAAACCCTTACAGACAAAGAATACCAAATACTTAGAGATGCCTGCATTGAGATAATGAGGGAGATAGGCGTAGATACCGGAGGCTCTAACATACAGTTTGCGGTAAGCCCAGAGGACGGAGACTTTTATGTGATAGAGATGAACCCAAGGGTTTCCCGCTCCTCTGCTCTTGCTTCCAAGGCAACGGGCTTCCCTATAGCCAAGGTGGCAGCAAAGCTGGCAGTAGGCTACACCCTTGATGAGCTAAAGAATGATATTACACGCTTTACGCCCGCCTCCTTTGAGCCCTCCATAGACTATGTGGTTGTTAAAATTCCTCGCTTTGACTTTGCCAAGTTTCCAAGGACCGACAGAACCCTTGGCACGATGATGAAGTCCGTGGGGGAGGTGATGGCAATAGGAAGAACCTTCAAGGAAGCCCTCGGTAAAGCCATAAGGAGCCTTGAGCAAGACCTTTATGGGCTAGCCCTTCCAGACTACTCCACGCTGGAGGATGAGGAGATAAGGAGAGCTCTAAGAGTGCCAAACCCCAACCGGCTTTGGTATATATCGGGTGCTTTCAGAAAAGGCTACAGCCTGCAGGAGGTCTATGAGCTTTCAAAGATAGACCCGTGGTTTTTGGAAAACATAAGACAGGTGGTGGAGTTTGAAAGGGTTATAAAAGAAGAGGACTTGGACCCAGAGAGGCTAAGGCTTGCCAAGGAGATGGGATACTCGGACCTTGAGATAGCAAAGCTCAAAGGTTTAGAGGAAGAAGAAGTGAGAAAACTAAGGTATCAATGGAACATCCTTCCAGCCTTTAAGGGTGTGGATACCTGTGCAGGCGAATTTATAGCCTACACACCCTATTACTACTCAAGCTACGAAAGACCTTATTATACGCTGGAGGAAGGGGAGGTGCTTGACCAAGATTAAACTTCAAGACCCTCAGGATAAGGCTGGAGGTAGGCTTGGGTAAGGAGATAATGGCTTTCAAACCTGTAGGCGTAGCTTCTTAGGAACTCTATGAGTATTCTCCTCTCTGTCTTACCCTGTCTGTAGTCTTCCACCAACTTCATAAAGTGCATCTTCTCTGAGGCTTTAAAGTTTCTTGAGAGATGTCCAAATATATGGGTTATGGTGTTCACGTGCTGTCCAACAGAGGGTTTCCTCCTTAGAGCTTCCAAGAAGAGTCGGCGGTATTCTGTTAGGGTTTCCTCCAAGTTTTCCCTTCTTGCATCCGCTACGAGCCTTCCCATAGCCTTGAGTTTTGTTTGGGAGTGAGCCATAAGGAGGTATTTGTATTTTTGGTGAAAGTCCATAAGTTCTTTGACTTCCCTTATCTCTTGTAGACGCTCCCTCATATCTGCAATGGAGAAAAGCCTTGTAAGGAAATGCTCTCTTAGTTCTTTGCTTTTGAGCCTTCCCTCGTCCTCCACAGGAATGTCTTGAAAGCTCTCAAGCACCCTTATGGCAAAAAGACCCTTGCCCTTGGAGTGAAATTCCTTGGCTTGTGGGTCTTTGTAAACCTTTGTGTTGGAGACCCCGCAAGAAGGCGACTTGCTCTTTAGTATAAAGCCGTCCACCCATCCAAGACCGCTCAAAAACTCCCTTGCAAAGCCTTCCATCCTCTCGGTAAGCTCAAGTCCTGTTGAAGGCTGAGAAAGACCAAAGCCCTCTCCCCTTTTGTAGACTACTATCTTATCCCTTGGAACACCCAGCCCGATGGCTACCTCGGGACAAACCTCTATAACTTCACAGTAGGGGAGAAGTTTAAGGACAAATTCATCTTTTACTTCCTGACCGTTATAACGCACAGGCTTTAGGTTGAGGCAGGCACTTACGACCACCCTGGGCTTTGGGAAGATCCTCACATAGAGCATTTTAACAAAAGCCCCCGAAGGGGGCAAATGCTCACTTAGGCATTATGACAGCGTCTATGACATGGATAACCCCGTTTGAGGCTTCTATGTCCGTCTTTACTATTTTGGCGTTATCTATCTTTGGACCACCCTTAAGAGTTATGGTGGCTTGCTGGCCCTCAAGGGTCTTTACCTTCTGACCATCCTTCAAGTCCTTTGAATATACCTTGCCTTCTACTACATGATACAGGAGAACCTTTTTAAGGGCTTCCTTGTCTTTTAGCAGAGCGTCCAGCTTGTCCTTTGGAACCTTGGCAAAGGCTTCATCGGTTGGAGCAAATACGGTAAAACAGCATTTTGTGGCAAGGGTTTCCTCAAGGCCGGCTTCCTTTAGGGCTGTGAGCAGGGTTTTGAATTGCCCGGCTTGTTGGGCAGTTTGGACTATGTTGGGCTTTGTGCCCGCCTTATGTGCACCCTTTTCGTGCATGCCGGCCACCGCAAGCCCAAGGGCGAAGGAAAAGACCGCAGTGCCCAGAAGGACCTTCTTGAAAAGGATATGTTTTAGCATGACAACACCTCCTTGTGATTTTTCTTTTATATTAGGTCCCTGGGCTACGCAATGGGGCATGCACATTTACCTTTAATTTCATGTAAATGACATTTCACAGAGCTCACCTTTGCCTTTTATCAACTACATCGTTTCTTTGGCTCTGTAGAATACCTACTACAGCGTCTTGTAGGTCTTGGGGCACATTGTTCTGCTGCATGGACTTCTGCACACACATTACAAACTCATCAAAGTCCCCATTATCTATACCCTTACCGTCTTTGCCTATCATACCCTGGTGGGATGAAAGCATGTTTCTGCATGTATATTGCCTTTGTTGTCCATCTACCGGGCTTGTATAGGTGATGGTAGTGGGATATTGGCAGGGGCCTCCAGAGGCAGCGCATAGTTGTTTTGTAAGGCACACTGCAATCCGCTCAAGGGAGTCTCCAGAAAGCCCCTTGAAGTAGACGCCTATCCTCTGGCTAGTAGCAAGGCATGGAATAGCATCGTTAACCACCTTCCTTATGCCCTGCTCTCCACCCAGCCTGTCAAAAGGCGTCTGTGCTTGAGTGCCTCCACCACAGGCACTTAGGCTTGCGCCTGCAGCGCCAAACATGGCAAAAACTGCCGCTGATAGCAGAAAATTCTTCATGGCACACCTCCTAAGGGTTTTATTCATTAAATAAGCATATTGTTTAGACCTTAAAAGTTCAGTGACTGGGTCACACTTTGGATAATGATAAGCTGCTCCATCCACTTGTTAGCATGTGTTATTATTTTTAAGCTATGAAAAGGATTGGGAGAAGGGGAAAATGGCTTGGTTATATTCTCTCTGCCCTCTGGCTTTTCTCTATGGGTCTTTTTGGTTTTTTTATCCCTTACTTTACGGACAACTTGGACTTTTTTAAAGTCAAAGCTTTACACATAGAAGGCTTGGAAACCATACCTCCAGAGGTAGTAGTTGATGAGGTAAGAAAATTTAAGAATAACTGGCTATTTATAAACACCACAACCCTATTAAAAAATTTGAACACAAAAACTGGAAACTCCATCAATAGCGTAAGGATAGATAGAGTTTTTACAAACAGAGGCGTAGAGCTAAATATATACATTCAAGAAAGGAAGCCATTTATTGCAATTGTTAAGGATGATACTATGTATTTTCTTGACAAGAATGGAACTTTATTCCAATCCCCATACATAAAAACCACCAAGCCTATCGCCTATACTTACGATATAGAATTTGTAAAGAAGAACTTCACCAATTTAAAAATGTTAATTGACTCAATAGGTAATGACTTAACGGAGGTCTATATAACGAACATAAGCACGATAGCTTATACTAGTGGAGGACTGAGGATAAACATGCCCCCCCTTTTCCTTCTAGACCATCAGACCGTAGAAAATTTGATTAAGGTCTTCAAAGCTTATAATATTGATATGAGAGTAAAGGAGCTTGACTTAAATATGGAGGGTTTAGTGATAATGAAAGGAGAAAAACAAAAATGAAACTCATAACTGCCCTTGACATAGGAACAAGCAAGGTAGTAGCCCTTGTGGGTGAGATAGATAGCTATGGAGATGTTCATGTTATAGGCATTGGTGAAAGCCCATCAAAGGGTATAGACAGAGGCTATGTTACTCGTCTTGACCTTGCAGTAAACTCTGTTTTGAATGCCATAAAAGAAGCTCAGGAAATGTCCGGTGCGAAACTTTCAACGGTTGTAGTTGGTATATCCGGTCCAACACTAAAAAGTCAGAACGAGAGGGATACAGTAAGCATCTCTTCTCAACCTGTGGAAATAGACTACACGCATATAGAAAGATTGATAGATAGGGCGGTAATGCGTTCGCGAGAAGAAGGATATGAGATAATTAGCGCTATACCCAGAAGGTTTGTGTTGGACGAACAGGAGGGTGTTATAGACCCCGTAGGTCTTTTGGGCTCTAAGATGTCCGCAGAGGTGCATGTGGTAAAAATAGGAACAAGCTTGCTTAAAAACACAGAAAAGGTGGTAATGAACGCCGGTATGGATATTCTTGGTAGATTTATATCTCCCCTAGCCTCTGCAGAGGCAGTGCTGACCCTTGAGGAAAAAGAAGAAGGAGTGCTTATGATGGACATGGGTGCGGGCCTTACTAACTTCGTGGTTTTTTCAGAGGGTTCTATACTGATAACTGGATGTGTTCCTATGGGCGGGATTAATATAACCAAGGATATAGCCCATTTCATGAAGATAAACATAGAACAAGCAGAAAAAATAAAGATAGAGAGCGGTTATGCGCTATCAGATGCTGTGAACGAAACGGAGAGGATAAAGATAAAACCTAGGGGTGAAGAAAAAGAAGTCACTGTAAGTAGAAAGCAGCTTGCAGAGGTCATACAGATAAGACTGGAGGAAATTGTGGAAAAGGTAGGGGATTATCTGAATGCTCAGGGGGTCAACCTAGACGCCCTTCATGCAGGCATAGTCATAACAGGTGGATCTGCAAAGCTTGCAGGCATGCGAGAGTTTCTTGAGAGATATTTTGACCTTCCTGTAAGGATAGGTTATCCCATGGGTGTTATAGGGCTAAAGGAGAAGGTTCAAGACCCGGCGTATGCAACCGCAGTTGGCCTTGTTAAGATGGCTCATAGAGAATTGGCTTTAGAAAGAAAAGGAAGCCTTCAGAAGGGGAAAGAGAAAGTTATGGAAAATAGCTTTAACCTTTCTGGTCTTATAACCAGGTTTAAGGCCTTCTTTAGGGATATAATGTGAGAAGAGGAGGAAGGATATGGAAACTTTGAACCCGACTAGGATAAAGGTGTTTGGAGTTGGAGGTGGCGGTTCCAATGCGGTAAATAGGATGTATCTAGAAGGTATAGAGGGGGTAGAGCTTTTTGTGATAAACACAGATGTTCAACACCTTGCGTCTTTGGCTGTTCCCAACAAAATACAAATAGGTGAGAAGGTTACGAAGGGTCTGGGCGCAGGTGCAAAGCCTGAGGTAGGTGAGCAGGCAGCCCTTGAGGATGCGGATAAGATAAGGGAAGTTCTCAGAAATACGGACATGCTCTTTATAGCCAGTGGGCTCGGTGGTGGAACTGGTACAGGAGCTGCACCCGTGATTGCGGAGATTGCCAAAGATATGGGTATACTTACTGTGGCAGTAGTTACCAAACCCTTTAACTTTGAAGGACCAAAGAGGATGCAAGTGGCAAATGAGGGTTTGGAAAAGCTTAGGGAAATGGTAGATACCTACATAGTAGTAAACAACCAGAAACTTGTAGAGATGGCAGATAGAAACTTTAGCATAAGAGATGCCTTCAAAATGGTGGATGATGTATTGGCAAGAGCCGTTATGGGAATTACCAGCATAGTGGTGACGCCGGCGCTTATAAATGTAGACTTTGCAGATGTGAAAACGGTTATGGAAAAAGGAGGGCTTGCCTTGATAGGCATAGGTGAGGGTAGAGGGGATGGAAGGAGAGACTATGCAGTAGATCAAGCCATAACCAGTCCTCTCCTTGAAGGAAACAGCATACAAGGTTCAAGGAGGCTTCTTGTAACCCTTTGGGTAAGCGAAGATGTGCCCTTTAGGGAAGTAGAAGAAACAATTGGTAGAATAAGAGAGGCTGCTCACGAGGATGCTCTAATCATATTCGGTGCTATGCTAGAAAACAGCAAGGAGAACTTTATGAGGGTGGCTGTGGTAGCCACAGACTTTGAAAATGCACAAAGCCTGGGACAGCTCAAGGTAGTTAAAAAACCTGAGTTTAAAGAGACTATGAAAAAGGCAGTCCCAGAGACTACCATAGAACCCATACAGCCAGAAGTTGAAGACATACCCGCATATCTTAGAAGAAAAAAGAAGATATAAGGCAGGGGCAACCAAAGGTGTGGACTGCGAAGCTTTTTTCAAGAACTTGACAGCGCAGGCTCTAAGACATAGGTTGAAAGTATATCTGAGGAGGTCCAGCACATGTCTATGGCAGTTCACCTGCTTGTAGGAGACCCTGTAAGCACAAAGGATTTGCCGGGATTTTTAAGAGCGGGATTTCTCTTTGCATGAGACAGGGTATTAGAAACTAATCACTGAAAGTGTAGAAATTTATAGATGTATATAGAAATTTAGAAACATAAAGACCTCTTGACACTTATAGAGGTTGACATTAAAATTTTAACCCGCTATGCAAAGTAGCATAAAAAGAAGTCTGC
>JAXSPD010000032.1:0-21320 GCA_037926845.1 Candidatus Pampinifervens yunnanense
GGAGGCAAAAAAGCCATAGACCATCAGGGCTATGGCAAGCTGAGCCTCGGAGAGGGTAAAGATTTTGGAAAGGCTTTCATGCTGTGCCACAAGTCTGCCCACATAGAGGCTAAGAAGGAGGGCAACCACACCAAAGATAAAAGAATGTAGCACTGCCCCCGGTCTTATTTGCCACATGTATACACCCATAAGCATGGCTATGGGTATGGTCATGAAAACGGAGAAGGTTGCCCATGGGCTTTCTGCCAATGCCTTTATAACCACAAGACCAAGAACTGCAAGAAGTATAATGAGGATGCTGTATATGACCAAAAGGGTTATAAGCCCACCCACCTTTCCTAGCTCTTCCCTCGCAATTTGACCCAAGCTTTTCCCACCCTTACGCATGGAAATGATTAGCACCACCATATCTTGAACTGTGCCAGCCAAAACCGCACCAAGAAGTATCCAAAGAGTCCCTGGCAAGTATCCCATCTGTGCTGCCAGCACAGGACCCACAAGAGGACCAGCACCAGAGATGGAAGCAAAGTGATGACCAAAAAGCACCCACTTGTTGGTAGGCACATAGTCAAGCCCGTTGTAGAACCTATGGGCGGGCGTAGGGTTATTGTCATCTATTTGAAAGGTCTTGTAAGCTATAAAGTAAGAGTAGTATCTGTAGCCTATAATGTAGACGCAGAGTGCTGCTATCAGAAGCCACACTGCCCCCACAGACTCACCCCTTGAGAGAGCAAGCACCCCAAAGGCAAAGGCACCCAATACAGAAAGCCCAAGTAATACTAACCTATCCTTCCACCTCATTTAAGGTATTTGTTGAAAAAGGCTACAGTCTTCTCCCACACATCGTTGGCGTATTCTTCGTGGTAAACTTCTGGTCTTGTGTTGTTAAAGAAGGCATGGTCTACGCCGGAGTATATTAGGAACTGGGCGGAGACACCATGATTGTTGCACTCTTCAATCGCCTTTAACACATCAGAAAGAGGTATAAAGGCATCTTTTCCTGCGTGAATTGCAAGCACTGGCGCTTTTATCTTTGAGAAGTCTATGGGAACTATGGAATAAAGACCGTAGTATGGCACCAAAGCCTTAAAATCTTGTGCAAACTCCGCACCAAAATACCATGTGCATGTCCCACCACAACAAAAGCCAGTGGCACCAAGCATAAACTCACCGGTCCTTGGCACATAGCCCATATCTTGCTCTTTGAAGTATTCTATGCAAGCTCTTACCATCTCCTTGGCTTCTGAAAACCTATTTTGGAATAGGTCTTGCATGAGTTTTCCTGCATTTTCTGGGTCGCTGGCAGTTTTACCCCCATATAGGTCAATGCCAAAGGCATAAAAACCTTCTCTTGCATACCTATCGCACACATCCTTAATGTGGTCCACAAGCCCCCACCATTCGTGGAATACAAAAACCATAGGACCCTTCTCAAACTCCGGCTCAGCGAGATAACCTGAGACCTCCACACCATCCTTCCTAAAGGATATCACTTTTCCCATGATACACCTCCATGTTTTTTGAAAATTTTAGAGCATGTTTTATGAGGTTGCAAGCATATGAAGGAGGGACAAGGGAGTTGTCTGCTAGGACCCTAGCCCTTACCCATATGATACCTAAATACATACCCTGTGTGATAGAATAATACCAATATTGATATGGAGGCTATAAAATGCTGGCTAGATTCAAGGCTGTTGCTTTTTTCTCTCTTTTCATGTTTGCCTGTGCGGAGAAAACGACGGTTGTTATGAGTGATACAGCTCCTGGAAGACCTCCAGGTTTAGTGATTGCCTCAGATAAGGCATTGGAAAATGGCAAAAAACATCTCAGAAAAGGAAACTGTAGGAAGGCTATACAAGAATTTGAAAAGGCTCTTGATAAGAACCCCAACAATTTTGAAGCCCTTTATTGGCTTGGGGTTGCAGAAGGCATGTGCGGATATTACAGCAGAGCTTACGACAGGCTCACGCTTGCCCTCAGGTATTCGCCAGACAGGGCTTGGCAGGCAAAGGTCAACGCCACAATAGGTCTGACCTTGCTGTATATGAACAGGGAAGATGATGCGGTGGTATATTTTGAAAGGGCAAGGCTTATTGACCCTAGGAACGATATAGTTATTGCCTATTATGACTGGGATGAACCAGGCAAGGGCAAGGGTCCCAAAAAGCACAAGATAAAGAAAAAGCCCAAGGACAGAGAAGGCTTTGAGCTTACCCTCAGATGGCTTGACTAGGGTATAGCCTCTGCGTAAGACCTGCTAAGTTTAAAGAGCCTGCGAGCTAACTCCTTAGCCTCGTCCTTTTTCTCATAATGAGGGTCGTCAAGCAAAAAGCTGTTTACCTTTCCTCTCACATAAGCCCTGTAGCATTTGAAAAAGGGCAAAAAGAGGTCAAACTCTTCATCCTGCGTTATTTTCTTGTATTCTTCTTCATAGACTTGAGAGAGGTCTCTTCTTCCTACAAGCTCAAGCTCCATAGAGAGAAAGCACATATCGTTTACCACATCACCACACCTAAACCTGTCATTAAACTCAATACAGTCAAAAACACAGATACCTTCCTCTAAAAAAGCCACATGTTCAAGCCTTATATCCCCATGTCCGTCCCTGATGCGTCCCTCTTTTATGCGTTTTTCAAAAAGGTCTGAGTATTTCCTATAAAAGTCTTCTGTTTTCTCCTTGATAAACTCGTAGTCTTCCTTGTCTATGGTTATGCCTATGTATTTTTCGGTTTGCAAAAAGTTTTCGTCGGTGTTGAACTTCATTACCTCAAGCCTTCCGAACTCATCTCGCCTCTCTGCCTTTGCATGGAAGTTTGCTATATGTCTTGCAAGTTCTTTCATGTCCTCTCGAGAGACCTTTGAAAGCATGTTTTTTAGAAGTCTTTCCTCTGGTATCCTTCTCATCTTCACCGCATACTCCACTGGGTTTGAGGGGTCTTCTATACGATATTCACCATCTACATAACTTATGGGAACCACATCCATGTATACCCATCCACATAGCCTTCTGTTTAGCTCCAGCTCTTTTTTGCAGTTTTCAAGCCTTTTCTCTAAGGTAGAATAGTCCAGAAAGCCAAAGTTTACTGGCTTTTTTATCTTGTAAACCACTTTCTCTAAAAGCAAGACCCAGCTTGTATGGGTCTGTAAAACCTCCGCACTTAGGCTTTTTGATAACTGTTCTATCATGATATCAATCCGTAAAGCCTTTTAAAGTATTCTAACACCTTTGGCAGTTCTTCGTATATTTTATCCGCTAACTCTTCATCGTAGGTGTGGGAGGTAAGGTTTCTATAGTCGCATATCTGAAGCCAATAGGGGTCGTTATCTATTAGACCAACAGAGAAGGCAAGCCTTAGGCATCCCTTTGGAGACCTGCATTCAAGACCTTCCACCTCTTCAAGATAAAGCTTGAGGGTTTTCCACGCAAGGTCAAAGGTAAATTCAAACCTCTGTATGGCGGAGTCTCTAACCACTGCGTTTTTTTCCAGCTTTAGCACCTCTTCCAACCTTTCTATAGCCTTTGCGAGCTTTTCAACGAATATCCTTCTCTGGCTCATGAATGACCTCTATGTGCTTTAGGGCTTCTCTTTTGAACTCTTCTGAGGTTTTGTTAAAGTCCACAAGGTCTATCCTATAAAGGGTTGGCAAGTTTTCTATCTCTTCTTCTATCTGCGTCCATTTGAAAGGGTCAATAGGTGGTCCCTCTATACCCACATCTACGTCAGAACCTCTTCCAGCCCTTCCCTGCACCCTTGAGCCAAAAAAGAAAACCCTGTATTTTGAAAGGTCAAGGTGCTTTGAAAGAACCCTAAGAAGCTCTTCCTTTAGCTCTTTAAGAAGTAAATCTTCAGAACTCATCTCTTATAATTTTAGCCATGAGCCAGACGCTGGCAGAAAAGTTTTACTACCTTATGAAGTTAGGGAGGGAACTTGAGATAAGGTGCAAGGAAGAATAGTTAAAGGGAAATATATCTGGCTTTTTGCACCTTGCCATAGGTGAAGAGGCGGTGCATGTGGGTGCTGTGGTAGGCTTTGGAAAGGGAGACCTCTTCTGCCCCTATAGGGAGCATGTGCTGGCTTTGGCAAGAGGCATAGACCCAAAGCTCATTATGGCGGAGCTTTTTGGAAAGGCTACGGGTGTTTCAAAGGGAAAGGGAGGTTCTATGCATCTTTATGAGCCAAAAATGGACTTTTACGGTGGCAATGCCATAGTGGCAGCACACCTTCCTCATGCGGTAGGTGCAGCATATGCCAGAAAGCTCATGGGTGAAAAAGCTGGACTTCTTTGCATCTTTGGTGATGGTGCAACCAACAACGGCACCTTCTTTGAAGCCATAAACATGGCGAGCCTTTGGGAAGTGCCAGTGCTATTTCTGTGTGAAATATCTCTTCTCACCACAAGCCTCTTTTCAGAGCTAAACCTTGATATGCTCTCAAGGCTCTGCCTGCCACATCCTACACTGGGAGAGACGCTGTTTTTGAGGATTTTCTAAGTGCTACAACTTTGGATATAATGTTGTTAATATAATAAGGGTTAGGAGCTTAGAACAGTGAAAAAGCTTCTCCTCTTAGCCAGCCTGCCAGCAATGGCTACTGCACAGGAAGTAAGTCCTGCAGAATTCACAGCAAAAGAGTGCCTGTTTGTTTCTCTTACTGCTTACATAACAGAAAAGCCAATGGAAGCAGAACAAAGAATTGACATAAAGATAAAGCACTCAGAAAGCTATACCGCACAAGAAACTCAAATACAACCGATGCGTCAAATCCTTCAAGCTCAACACACAGCTCAAGCTCTAATATTCCATCAAATGCCTCAACCCTCTACCATTCAAGGAGGACCCGGCTATGAAGTAGCTCAGAGAGCAGCACAAGAGGGAAGACCTATAACGGTAAGAGATGGATACATTATGTGGACTACAAGAATAGTGGAAAAGGACGCAAGAGGATGCACAAGGGTGGAAGTGGCTAAGATAAACCTTGCAGCACCTCCTGGTGTAAGAAGTGTGCCAGAAACTTGGACATACACCTTCTGTCAAGGTCAATTGGAAAGCATAGGCAAGCCCAAATACTTCCAAATACCACCTCAAGCTAAGGAAATGGGTCAGCAAATAGCAGGCTTTTGCCAAAGATATGGCTCAGCTACTGGTAAGTGGAACGATATAGAAATTAACTGTAGAGCCTTGAGAGATAAAGACCAATGCCTTGTGGAGATAACTTACTTTGATGTAGTAAATCGGGCTTTTGTGGGAAGTGAAACAGTGAATGGATGCAGGTGAAAGGATATGGTAGGGCTTTTATGATTCAAAACATAACCCTTCTATCATAGATGCGTAGAATAAAAACATCAAGCGTAAGGAGGTGCTATCATGTGTTGTTTTAGCAAAGAAGAACTTGAGAAGATGAAGGCGATGGTGAAGGAAAGGAAGAAAATAAGGGAATCTCTTAAAAATATAAAGCCCTCTGACTTTGAAAGGAAGGAGGAAAGGGCGGAGGTGGTGGCAAGCAAATAGGCGAAGTTTTGTGGTTATGTAGGAGAGGTTTTCACTCCTTTGTTGTATAATAATATTCTGATGAGATACGATGTAGCTATTGTAGGTGGTGGAGCAAGCGGTCTTTCTTGTGCTCTTACCTTAGCCTCCTCAAGGGGTAGAGGTTGGCAGTGGGCAGAGGGAAGAAAATACCTCCTATTTGATACAGATGGATCAGACCTCAAAAAGGCTTTCCTTAAGAATGTGCCGGGCATAGACCCCGTGGCTGGCACAGAGCTTCTTCAGAAGATAAGAAGGCAGATAGAAGAATGGGGCGGTGTGGATTTTCTCCCGGAGGAGGTGCTCAGAGTAGAGAGAAAGGGCGAGGTCTTTGAGGTGGAGAGCTCGGGCGGTAGGGTTTTTCTTGCAGACTATGTGGTGCTTGCCGGTGGCTTTCACTCCTTCAACATAAAAGGTCTTCGTGTGGAGCTTGTGGAAAACCCTAAATCTCCAAAGCCCGGCAGGGTTATGATAAAGCACAAGGACTTTGAAGTAGACAAAAACCTCTTTGTAACTGGAACTCTTGCTGGGTTTTCCTCTCACTTTACCTCTTGTGCTGGCTCTGGTGTGGAGGTTGCCATTGAAATACTCTCAAGGTTTGCTGGCAAGAGGATAGTGATACACGACGTGCCAGAAAAGGCTTGAAAAGCTTTTTACCCTTCGTCCTTACCCTTCTTTTCCTTGCCCTCCTTTTTTACTTTGTTCCTTTGGGGGAGATACTCTCAAGCCTCAAGGGTGTTAAGCTACAGGACTTTTTTGTTGCCTTTGTCCTCTATAGCCTTAGCCAGCTTGTGAGGTCAATAAGGTGGAAACTACTTCTCAGAGACCTGAGCTTGTATGAGGTTTTCCTTATAAACTCCGCCAACATACTCTTTAACAACCTCCTGCCTGCAAGGACTGGAGAGCTCAGCTGGTTTTATTATGCCAAGAGGCTGGGCGTTAGCATGGGTGTGTCCCTGTGGTCTTTCTTTGTGGGTAGGCTCTACGACCTTCTTAGCCTGTTCCTTCTCCTATTCCTAAGCCTCTCGGCGGTTAGCCCTTATGCACTTCTTGTCTCTGCCCTTCTGCTCCTTTTGTCCCTTTGTCTTCCTTGGGCATACCTTTTCTTGCCTTCTGGCGGAAGGCTTGGAGAACTTAGAAGCTTCCTCAGAAAAGAGCTTAGCCTTGGCTTGTCCTTTGGTCTTCTTTCCTTATCTTCCCTCTCGCAGAGCCTTAAGTTCTTGAGCCTTCTTGTGCTTTTGCCCTTGGGCGGTGTGGACCTATACAGGAGCTTTCTTGCCTTTCTAGGTGGTGAGCTCAGTTCTGTGCTTCCAGTCCATAGCTTTATGGGTTTTGGCACCTATGAGTTTGCCTTTGGGCTTCCCCTCAAACTTCTGGGCGAGAGCTTAAGGGAGTGGCTAAAGCTGGGCTTTTTGTTTCACAGCTTTCTTCTACTGTCTTCTTTCCTGTGGGGTATACCCTCTGCTTTGCTTCTTAGCAGGCAAAAGCCTAAAAGTTGATATAATTTCCACATGGAAAAGAGGATAAGCACGCCTCTTACGGAGGAAGTCATAGAAGACCTCAGGGTAGGGGACAAGGTGCTCCTTACAGGCTACATATACACTGCCAGAGACGCTGCCCACAAGAGGATGGTGGAAGCCCTTCATAGGGGCGAGCCACTGCCCATTGATGTGAAGGGGCAGGTTATCTATTATGTGGGACCAACACCGCCAAAACCCGGGCAGGTAATAGGATCTGCCGGTCCTACTACCTCCATAAGGATGGATAAGTATGTGGAGGACCTTCTTAAGCTGGGGCTAAAGGGTATGATAGGCAAGGGCTACAGGTCTGCGCCGGTGAGGGAGCTTCTTAAAAAATACAAGGCGGTATACTTTGCGGCGGTGGGTGGTGTGGCGGTTTTGCTTTCAAGGTGTATAAAGTCCTCAGAGATAGTTGCCTACGAAGACCTTGGCACAGAAGCCATAAGAAGGCTTTATGTGGAAGACTTTCCTGTCATAGTTGCCAACGACATATACGGCGGGGATGTCTTTGAAGAGGGTAGAAAAAGGTTTGCGAGGATAGACCTATAATGTGGCAGGAGCTTATAGCCACGGGCTTTTACGTGGGACGGTTTAGGTATGCACCGGGCACGGTGGGAACTCTTCTTGGTGTCCCTCTTGTTTATCTGCTTGTTTACAAGTGGTGGCTCACCTTACTGTTTGGGCTTTTGCTGTATGCGGTTGCGGTCTGGTCCGCCAACTACATGGTGGATCTCACAAGGGAAAAGGACCCCGAGGCAGTGGTCATTGACGAGGTGGTGGGATATTTTTTCTCCTTTCTTTTTATTGAGCCGACCCTCAAGGCTATGGTGGTAGCCTTTATAACCTTCAGATTGCTAGATATACTAAAGCCCTATCCCATAAAGCTCTTTGAAAAACTGCCAAAGGGTCATGGTGTAGTGGCGGACGATGTGGTCGCAGGCATTATGAACGCAGTCATACTATATTTTCTTTTTAGCTAAGATATTTAAGCCATGAAGCTTTTAGTAAATTTTTTCCTCTCTATGTATGAATATGCATTGGAAATACTTCCCTTTTTTATCATAGCGGTTCTTATCACTTCCCTGCTTCAGGCTTTCACAAAGCTAAGTTGGCTCAGGGTTTTTCTAAAGAAGGGGAAAAGTGCTCCCATATATACAGGACTCCTTGGTGGACTTTTGCCCCTTTGCTCTTGCTCCATGCTTCCCGTGGCAAACCTCATAAATAGTATGTCAAGGAGCTATGCACCAGTTTTGTCCTTTTTGATAGTCGCTCCTGTGGTCTCTCCCATAACGCTTTTACTCACATACGGCTACTTTGGCCTTCCCATGACCCTTTTTAGGCTCTTTGGCACTTTTTTCTTTGCGCTACTTTTTGCCTATCTTGCGGACATGTTTTTTAAAAAACCCAGTAGTTTGCCCCTGTCAGTGGGCGGTGCAAGCACCACAGGTCTTGGGTCCTTTGGCACTTACTTTAGGGACAATTTTTGGGGAATAGGCAAATACCTTTTGCTGGGTATAGTAATAGCATCTTTGATAAAAACATTAATCCCACCAGACCTTATAAGACCTATAGCCGGTAGCTTTCTTTCTTATCCACTACTTTCCTTTGTATCTATCCCCATATATGTGTGTTCCGGTGAGGAGGTTCCTATAGCAAAGGCTTTGGGTGATATAGGTTTTACAGGGGGCGCAGCCCTCACTTTCATGCTTGGTGGAACAGGCATATGTATGCCCACCTTAGTCGCAACCCTCAAGTTTCTGCCCAAGGGTTTAGTGGTTGCCTATGCGGTATTTTGGCTTTTCTTTTCCGCTGTCATGGGTATCCTTTATGATATTGTCTTCTGGAACTTTGTTGTATAGTATAATATCTTCAACGAGGAGGGAAAAATGGACAGATATACGCAGGTTCTACAGGAACTTATTAGAAACACAGGCCTTGAGGGTGCATCCCTTGTGTCTGCAGATGGATTGCCTATAGCCTCTGTTCTCAAGCCTGGCATGGAAGAGGACCGTATAGCTGCCATGAGCGCAGCCATACTCTCGCTGGGTGAGAGGGTCTCTGAGGAGCTGGCAAAGGGCAACCTAGAGCAGATAACCATAAAAGGGCAAGAGGGCTATGTTATCCTGACGGGAGTGGGAAGGGATGCGGTTATGGTAGTTCTGGCGGACAACAACGCCAAGCTAGGTCTCCTGCTAATGGAGATAAGGAAATCCCAAGACAAGCTCAAAGGAATGATATAAAGGGTTATGGCTCTAACAGGGGACCTAAGAAGCTTCAGCTTTGTGGACATACTTCAGATAGTGGCTAAGGACAGGAAAAGTGGGATACTCATCGTAGAGTGGGCAGACATAACCGTAGCCTACTATGTGAAGGATGGGGAAATAATCTTTGCACGACCGGTGGACAAGATTTATAGGGTATACGCAGAGAGAGACTTTGACCTCCTTATAGAGAAACTCCGCATATCAAAGGAAAACCTTCACAGGACTGTTCAAAGGTTTCTTCTTGAAAGACTTGATATGAAGGAGGGCGTCTTCTCCTTTACGCCCGGGTTTGTAAGGTATAATTCCAACTACTTCGTAGCATATCCTGTGGAGAATATAATTATGATGGCCTCTCGTAAGCTTACTCCAGAGGAGGTGGAGAGGAAGATATCCGATGACCTTATTCTCTTTGAGCTTGTGGAAGGTTATGAGGAAAGGCTCAAAAGGGCAGAACTTACACCAGAAGAGAAGAAGGTGCTATCCCTCGTGAACGGGGAAAGGACTGTATACGACATAAGGAAGGACTCCGGGCTTGAAAACCTACTAGTGGACAGAGCCTTGTATGGCTTCCTTGCCCTCGGAGTTATAAAGAGGAAAAAGAGGGAAAAGAAGCAAAAACCCTCCATAGCCCTTGACCTTCTCATGAAAATAATAGAAAGGATAAGGGAGCTGTGATGAAGACCATAAAGAAGATAAAGATAGTGGTGGCTGGACCCTTTGCGGCGGGCAAGACACAGTTTATAAATACAGTGAGCGAGATAAAGACTGTTAAGACGGAGAGAAAAACCCAGGCGGTGGGCGAAAAGAGCGTGAAAGAATACACCACCGTTGCCATGGACTTTGGAAAGATTCGCATAGACGACGAGCACGAGCTATACCTTTTTGGCACGCCGGGTCAGTCAAGGTTTGACTTTATGTGGGAGATACTGGGTGAGGGCGCCCTTGGGATAATAATACTCGTAGACAGCACAGACCCTTCCACCTTCCATGAGGCGAGGAGGATAATAAACTTCTTCCAATCGCGCTTTCCAGTTCCCATGGTGGTAGGTGCTAACAAGCAAGACCTTCCCAACGCTTGGTCTCCAGAGGATGTTGCCACAGCACTTGATATAGGCGAGGATGAAGGCATACCGGTTTTGCCTGTATCTGCAGTAGACAAAGAAAGCGTCAAAAGGGTTCTTCTGGAGCTTCTCAACATAATAAGGGAAGAGCTTACAACTTAGGGAAAAACCGCCGGGGCTGTCAAAGCCACATGCTCTGCAAAACCCATCATAAGGTTAAAGTTCTGCACTGCCTGAGAGGAAGCACCCTTTCCCAGATTGTCTATAACACTTATGACCTCAAGGATTGAGCTATCCCTTTGATAGTGTAGGTATAGAAAGCAGAAGTTGCTCCCCAACACATGCCTTGTGTGAGGCGGTTCGTCTCTTAAAAATACAAAGGGCTCGCCTCTGTAGGTTTCCGTATAGAGGCTTTTAAAGTCCATCTCCTTGCATCTTGTGTAGACCTTTGCCAGCATGCCTCTAACTGCGGGGATAACTTGGGGTGTAAACCTTACCTTTAACTCTCTGCCATAAACTTTGCCTATTATCCCCTCCATCTCTGGCGTGTGTCTGTGCTTGACCACAGAGTAGGCAAAGGTGTCTCCTTCCATTTCTGGATAGTGGAAATTCTGACTTGTTTTCCTGCCAGCACCAGAAACCCCAGAAAGGGCATCCACGATGATAAATTCCATTTCAACCCTTTCCTTAAGGAGCGGATACAGAGCAAGCAATGTAGCGGTGGGATAACAGCCGGGGTTTGCCACAAGCTGGGCTTTTTTAATATGCTCCCTGAAGACCTCTGGCAATCCATAAACTGCAGAGGACAGTAGCTCAGGATGAGTGTGCTCAAAGCCATAGTATTGAGGATACTTGGAGGCATCCTCTATCCTGTAGGCACCCGAGAGGTCTATAACCCTTTTGCCCCTTTTTAGGAGCTCTGGGACAAGTTCCAAGGATGCCTCATGAGGAAGGCAAAGAAAGGCAACATCAAAGTCTTCTTCTGGCTCTTGGGTGAGCCTTTTGCTACCCAAGGGAGTGGGTAAGAAGGAGGGAAAGACCTCAGAAAGCTTCTTGCCCGCATAGGACTGGGAGGTTATAGAGGCTACCCTTACATGGGGATGCGCTGAGAGTAGCCTTAAAAGCTCTGCCCCCGTGTAGCCGGTGGCACCGTAGACACATACCCTTATCTCTTGCTCCATCTGTAGGCTTTTCTTGCCTTCATAAGACCGTATTTCTTCCTCTCCTTTTCCCTGGCATCTCTCTTTAGCAAGCCTGCCCTCTTGAGGGTAGGTCTTAGGTCTGGGTTGTATTTAAGCAAAGCCTTGGCAATTCCATACATTATGGCGTCCGCTTGACCGCTTATGCCCCCACCGCTCACGGTGGCGTATATGCCAAACCTTCCTTCAAGACCTGTGAGCCTTATGGGGTGGAGAACCTTGTAGTAGAGGCTCTCCCTCTGAAGATAGTCCTTTAGAGGATATTCTTTCCCGCTTTCCTTGACCTTTACTATCTGCTTGTCTGTTCCCCTTATGAGCCAGACTCTTGCCACGCTCTCCTTTCTTCTGCCAGTGCCGTAGTATGAGTTGTCAAAGCCTATTTTAAAGTCCTTGAGCTTTAGGCTCATGCTTCAACCTCCAAAACCTTAGGCTGTTGTGCTATGTGTGGATGTTCAGAGCCAGTGTATATCTTGAGCCTTTTTAGCATCCTGTGTCCCAGCCTGTTTTTAGGAAGCATCCTCTTGACTGCAAGCCTTATGACCTCTTCGGGCTTGTGCTCTAACATCCAAGCAAGGCTTCTCTCTTTTAGACCGCCGGGGTAGTTGCTGTGGAAGTAGTATTTTTTCTGCTCAAGCCTTTTGCCAGTGACTATCAGCTTGTCTGCGTTAAGCACTATCACAAAGTCTCCGCAGTCCACATCGGGCTGATAGTAGGGCTTGTGCTTGCCCATCAAAACCCTTGCTATCTGGGATGCAAGCCTGCCCAGGACCTTGCCCTGAGCGTCCACAACCCACCAGCTCCTTACCACATCCTCTTTTCTAACATGGTAGGTTTTCATCCTTCTTCTCCTTTAAAGGCTTTCAAGAATTACTTATTATATCACAAATCACCTCTCCGCCTGCAACTTATAGCCCCCTTCCATCCAACCCTCCGGGTAATACCAGTCCCTAAAGGACCTGTATCCCAGGGCTTTTAGCTTTGAGCCGAGCCTTGTCTCTTGTGGCTCTTTGCCTGTCTTTAACTCCCTTAGGGTCTGAGGGTCTTCGTAGTATTCCACAAAGACCCTTCTGAAGTATTTTGCGAGTATGCGGTATAGTTCATCCTCAAGGGGCGAGCCAAAGAACTCTGGCTCTATGTGGAAGACCTCCACCCACTCTTTCCAATAGGGCTTCCTGCCATAGAAGGCTTTTAAGAAGAGGATTCTTTTTCCATCTTTTCCCAGGGTTATGTTCTCCTCTTCTGCAAACCTTCCCCTTTCAACTTTGAGAAGTTCAAAGTGCTTGCCCAGATCTTCCTTGAAGGCGTCCATGACTTATAATTATAGGATTATGCACCATTTGACTCCAGAACAGATAGCAGAGCTCAAAGAAGACCTTCTTAGGATGAGGGAGAGGATAATAAGGCATGCGGAGGAGCAGATAAGGGACCCATCAAACCTCTCCTTTGAGGGGGGCGACGAGATTGACAGGGCAAACATAGAAACCGGAAGGTATATAAGCCTTCAGAGGATAAGGACCAGAGAGCTAAAGCTCTTGCGTAAAGTGGACCATGCCCTTATGAAGATAGAACAGGGCACCTATGGTATATGTGAGAGCTGTGGAGCTCTTATACCCTTTGAAAGACTAAAGGCAAGACCAGTGACCACCATGTGTATAAACTGCAAAGAGCTTGAAGAGGAAGGAGAAAATGAGTGAGAGCTGGATGTTTCCAAGGGTAAGCAGACTTCCCAAGTATGTCTTTGCCATGGTCAACGAGCTAAAGTATAAGCTAAGGCGTGAGGGGGAGGACATTGTGGACCTTGGTATGGGAAACCCAGACCTTCCACCTGCTCCACACATAGTGGAAAAGCTCTGTGAGGTAGCAAGAAGAGACAACGTGCATGGCTACTCCGCCTCAAAGGGTATTCCAAGGCTCAGAAAAGCCATATGCGACTTTTATCGTAGGAGGTATGGCGTAGAGCTTGACCCAGAGAAAGAAGCCATACTCACAATCGGTGCAAAGGAGGGCTACTCACATCTTATGTTGGCAATGCTTGAACCTGGCGATACGGTGCTTGTTTCCAACCCCACCTACCCCATACACTACTACGCACCCATAATAGCAGGAGGCGACGCCATATCCGTTCCCATAATACCCGACGAGGGAGAGGACTTTGAAGAGAGCTTTTTAAGAAGAATTCACGACACACTTAGAGGCTCTTTTAGAAAACCAAGGGCTATAGTGCTTAGCTTTCCCCACAACCCCACCACCCTCTGCGTAAGCCTTGATTTCTTTAGGGAGATTGTTGGGTTGGCAAAGAGGGAAGAGGTGTGGCTCATCCACGACTTTGCCTATGCGGACCTTGGCTTTGACGAATACGAACCTCCCAGCATACTGCAAGTGGAGGGTGCCAAGGATGTGGCGGTTGAGCTCTATTCCATGTCAAAGGGCTTTTCTATGGCAGGCTGGCGGGTTGCCTTCCTTGTGGGAAACGAGGTGCTCATAAAGAACCTTGCACACCTTAAGAGCTACCTTGACTATGGTGTTTTTACCCCCATTCAAGTTGCCTCCATAATAGCCCTTGACAGCCCCTATGAGATAGTGGAGAAAAACCGTGAGGTCTACAGAAGGAGAAGGGATGTGCTGGTGGAGGGTCTCAACCGCATAGGATGGCATGTGGAAAAGCCAAAAGGAAGCATGTTCCTATGGGCAAAGATACCCTCTTGGGTGGGCATGAACTCCTTAGACTTTTCTCTATTTCTTTTGAAAGAAGCCAAGGTGGCGGTGTCTCCTGGTATAGGCTTTGGTGAATACGGCGAGGGCTATGTGAGGTTCGCCCTTGTGGAGAACGAACATAGAATAAGGCAGGCGGTAAGGGGTATAAAGAGGGCATTTGAGAGGTTTACACAGAAGGTATTAGAAACTAATCACTGAAAGTATAGAAATTTATAGATGTATACAGAAATTTAGAAACATAAAGACCTCTTGACACTTATAGAGGTTGACATTAAAATTTTAACCCGCTATGCAAAATAGCATCAAAAGAAGTCTGCTCTTCTCTCTGGATTTTGCAAACACAGGAAAGTTAAACTTTCTTGAAAACCTCTGGCACGAATATCAAAAGGCTTGTCAATACTTTGTAGATGTAGGTTATGAGACTAAAGCACTACCTTCCTATAAACATGTTAAAAGCTACCCATACCAAACGTGGCTAAGCAAAAGATATCTTGGTTGTGCTTTACAGCAGGCAAAAGCAATCCTTAAAAGCCTTTTCTCGAAACTTAAAAATAGTCCCCTTGCCTGCGAAACCTCGTCCTGTGGAATATTTTTCTATAGGATGAGGAACTATAGACTTTCCTTCTATAGTTCGTGCAATAGCTGAGGGTAAGGTGCTTGATGTTATACCAAATGAAAAGGAGCAATATAATGGACAATGGCTTATAATAATATGCCTCAATTCCTATGTGTGGGAGGTGCCCTGCAGGATTGAAAAGGATTGTATAAAACTTATCACCGCATATCCAAACAGAAAAAGAAGAAAGGAATACATGCTCAAATTTAACAAAGACCCTTGTCAGGATTGACCCATGAAAAAACTGCGTTATATTGTAGATATATGGAAACCTTGATACTAAACAAAGGAAACTTAAGGCGAATGGCTCAAGAAACGCTACTGGCTTATAATGAGGAACTTCTGCCCTTTTTTGAAGAATACGGAGAAAGATACAGGAAAGTTTATCTACACAATAGGGATTATACTGACGAAAACCTAAGGAAAAACCCATACCTTGCCTTAGAGTTTTTCCTAAGGCACTCCTTATATAGAGGAAGACGTCAAGAACTCTCCAATGAAATTTTTTCAAAGGTTAGCAAGGTCTTGTCAGATTTAGAAGACAAAGCAAAGCCCATAGAAGAGCTTAAAAACCATATAGAAAGTCTAAAAATACCCAAACCTGACGAAGAACACATTATATCTCTAACAGAATACATGAGAAAGTTTCCTGAAAACTATAACATCTATAACCACATAAAAGGGCTGATTGAGGAAAGCATTGAAAAGGCATATATGGAGCTTCGTAAGATTAAGCAAGTAGATAAGAAAATAGCGTCCTTTATTCTTAGGGATGTTATACTGGTTGCGGGGTTGGAATTAAAAATAGAAAACCCAGAGTGCATAGAATACATATTCCCTCAGGATACTCATGTGAAGAAAGTTTTGGAAGGCTACTTTCCCACTAAAGAATTCTATAAGCATCTTTTCCAATACCTGAATAAGAACAACAAAAACAATACGCTTACGGTAGCTAAAATAGCATCAGGTATGTGGTATGCCCACTTCCATGCCTTTGATATCCTTATGGAGGTAGCCCTTTACTCTCATCTACAGCCAAACTTTTCCCTTAACCTTTTTTCCACATAAGGATGCACCAAGCCCTTTAGGCATCCACAGTATGAGGCAATGTCCCTTACTATGGTGGAGCTTATGTGAATGCAATCCTGTGAGGGCATCATAAAAACCGTCTCCACCTTTGCCAGCTTGTAGTTGTTCAAAGCTATCTGAAGCTCGTATTCAAAGTCCGTAAAGAGCCTCACACCACGCACTATTATTTCAATGCCCTCTATCTTCATAAAGTCCACAAGCAATCCATCAAAGCCCCTTACTTCTACCTTGTCCATACCCTCAAGCATATTTGAGAACATATCTATCCTCTCCTCCATGCTAAAGAGCAGGCTCTTGCGTGGACTTTTGGCAACCGCCACCACGAGGTGGTCAAATATCTGAACTGCCCTCTTGACTATGTCTAAGTGTCCCAGATGGGGCGGGTCAAAGGTGCCAGGATACACAGCCCTTTTCATTCTTGCTTCCTCCATATAGACAGTGCGGTATCACCGTATATTTTCCTCCTTTCTGCAAAAAAGTCCAGTTTTTTATGGTGTTCAAGTATAAAAATACCCCCTTCTTTGAGACTTTTCAAAGATAGCTCAATCAGTTTATCATAGAATTCATAAGCGTATGGTGGGTCTGCGAAGATTATATCCGCTTCTATGTTTGCCCTTTCTAAAAACCTAAGCACATCCTCAATAACCACCTTACCCTTGGTTTTCTGCCTTATCTTTTCTACAAACTTTGGGTTCTTTTCCACAAAAATCACCTCTGCACCCCTCTCCTCCGCAAGCATACCCATCTGACCCGTCCCCGCAAAAAGGTCAAAGAATAGGAGTCCTTCTATGTCTCCCAGCATGTTGAAGACTGCCTGCTTGACAAGGTTAGAAGTTGGTCTAAGTTTTTGCTTTCCACTTGCTTTTTTCACAAAAAGTATTATAATTTAGGTTTCTGTTTTTAAGGAGGTTTTTGCCATGAGGCAGGCTAAACTGCTACAAAAACTTGACAAGGAGGAGTGCAAATGGTCAAAGCCCTCGGACTGCATATCCTAGCGGACCTGTATGGGGTCCACCCTGACCTTATTGACAGGGTGGAGGATGTGCGTCAGCTCCTTGAGAGCGCCGTCAAGGTAGCAGACCTTACAAAGATATCTTCCCACTACTACCAGTTTCAACCTCACGGTGCCACGGGCGTGGTGCTTCTGGCAGAGTCCCATATCTCCATCCACACCTGGCCCGAGCATGGTCTTGCTACCATTGATGTCTACACCTGCGGAGACCCCACAAAGGCTTACAAGGCAATGGACTACATCATTGCCACCCTTGAGCCTGCAAGGGTTGATAAGCAGGTGCATGAACGAGGTTTGGTCGGTCAGTCCGAGGCGGACCAATTGCGAAGTATTTTGCTAAAGGTTTAAAAGTCTTTTTATAAGTTTTTGGAGAGAGTCCCTATGGCTCTCTCCCTCATAGGCTAAAAGTTGTGAGATTTCTATACCTTCTTGTATTAACTCATCCTTGTAAACTTCAGCCCACTCCTTTACCATGTCTTTGTCCACCTCTATATGAAACTGCAAGCCCACAGCCCTTTGAAAGACAAAAGCCTGATTTTCGTAGTTTTTAGAGGAGTAAAGCCTTATTGCCCCCTGAGGTAGGTCAAAGGTATCACCATGCCACTGAAAGACCATAAGGCTTTGTGGAAAATCCTTGAAATATTCATGGTCTCCTACCTTATAAACTTCCATCCATCCTATCTCTTGACCTCTCTCGCCTTTATAAACCCTTGCACCAAGCACCTTTGCCAACATCTGAGCACCAAGGCATATGCCCAAGAGAGGTATACCACTTTTCAAAGCCTTTTCCATGACTTTGTATTCGTAAGACAAAAAGGGATACTTTGCCTCTTCGTAAGCTCCCATATAACCACCTAGAACCACCACAAGGGAGTAATCCTCAAGAGGTCTACTCAGGAGCATACCCTCTGCGGTATCCACATAATCCACATCAAAGCCAAGCTCTTTCAAAATAGGCTCAAGCAAACCAAGGTGTTCTATTCTTACATGTCTTATGGCTAAGGCTTTCATATTACACCCTCCATAATTAATTTTCTCACATATTCGTTAATATCCTTTAGAGGAATGGTGTTGAGCTTTTTGCCCTTCAGAAAAACTTCCACCGCAAGCATGACCTCTCCGTTAAACCTCATCTTTGTTCCTACGAAACCAAGGTCTCCAGCACCGTGCTGACCACAGCCCTTTGCACATCCAGACCAGTGCATCCTTATAGCTTTGTCGGTGGGAAGGTGTTCAGAGAGATAATTGGCAAGCCTTATGGCGTCGGGCTTGTTCTCTATAACTCCAAAGGCACAGGTCTTGCTACCCTGACAGGCTATAAGGTTCGTAAAATAGGGCGATGTAGAGATTGAGTATTTTTCAAATATTGGGTGGCTCAAAAGGTCGTTGAGTTTTTCCTCTGGAACGTTAACTATGTATATATTCTGATATACGCTGAGCCTTATTTCCCCGCTTCCGTATCTTCTTGAAAGATGAGCGACCGTTTCAAGGTCTTCACCGGTAAAAATTCCCCCTGGCACCATAAGGCTTACCGTGTAAAGACCATTCTTCTGCTCTATGATACCCTCTCTCTCACCCCATGTCTTTACAAGGTCCTGACCTTTGTCCTCCAGTCTTCTCAAAAGCCTTCTTTCCAATTCTTTTCTCAGACCTTCTACACCGAACTCCTTTATGAGGAAATAAAACCTGTTTTTGTTTCTGTCTTCTCTATTCCCCATATCCGAATACAACTCAAAAACCGCCTTGCTTAGTTCAATACTCTCATAGGGCAATACAAACATGTTTAGGTCAAGGGCTGGCTCGGGTCCCCCAGACCCTATCTTACCTCCACCGTAAACATTAAAGCCATACTTTCCATCCTTAACCGCCAGAGAAAAACATAGGTCGTTAAACCTGCAGTTTATACAGTCGCGTTCTGAACCAAGAAGGGCAAGGTTAAACTTTCTTGGAAGGTCTGCATACTGCTTTTTTCCGAGGAAAACCTCCGTTATCCTCTTTGCTATAGGAACTGTATCTATGAGGCTTTCTTCAACAAGACCAGAAAGCGGGTCACCAGTGATGTTCCTTATGTTGTCCATACCAGTCTGAAGAGTGCTAAGACCCACAGACTCTATCGCCTCAAGCACCTTTGGCAAGTCTTTTACTTCTATCCATCTAAGTTGTATTTGCTGTCTTGACGTTATGTCTATATCGTTCCTGCCAAACTTCTTTGAAAGATGTGCAAGCACAAGAGCTTGCTCTGAGCTTAGCTTTCCATGGGTTATCCTTACCCTTACCATGAAATAGCCTGGCGTCGCCTTTCTGTAGAAGATGCCGTACCATTTTAGTCCTATGTCCCTGTCTTCCTCTGGTATTTTCTGCCAGTCTACTTCCTCCGCCCATGCTTCTAATTTCTGTATGAGCTCCCTTTCAAAGGGATGCTTTGCCCTTTTGTATTCTTCTACTTTGTTTATCCTCTGAGGTCTGGCTTTCACATGCTTTTTGAGTATTTCCTCCACAATGGGTGCACAACCACCGCAGGATGTGGACGCTTTGGTCATCCTTTGCACATCTTCAATCGTTCTTGCACCCTCCCTTATTGCCTTAAGAATATCCGCATAAGAGACTAAATTGCAGTTGCATACCGTATCTTCGGGCTTTAACTCCCTTTCTTCAACAATTAAGTCTTTTATCAGGAAACTGTAATCCTTTATACCCTCACCAGACTTTATCATGTTAAGCATCTTTTCACTTCCAGAGAGGTTTCCGTAGAGTATTACGCCTACCAGCTTACCATTGCTGACCACTGCCTTCCGATAATTTTCCTTGTCCCTGTATAAGGCAATCTCGTCCTCCCCACTTTCGTGAACCCTTCCCGCAGAGAGTAGCCTGACCCCAGCAACCTTAAGAAGAGCATAGTCGACAGAGCCCTTATACCTTTCCACATTCCCATAAAGAAGGTTTTTTGCACATATCCTTACCTGCTCCATCACAGGACTTAGCAATCCAAAGGTCCTACCTCTATGCTCTATGCATTCACCTACCGCATACACATCTTGAGCGGAGGTTTCAAGGAAATCGTTGACAAGAATACCCTTGTTAACCTTCAGATTACTTGCCACTGCCAATGAAGTGTTTGGTCTTACACCTGTGGCAAGCACCACGAAATCCCCATAGATAACCTCATCGGTGGAAAGCCTTACACCTTCGCTCCTTTTTCCTCCTAATATTTCCACAGTTTGAGCGTTTAGTATCAGCTTTATACCCATGTCCTCAAGCCTCTTTGACAGCATCTTGCTTGCAGTATGGTCCAGCCATTGCTCCATGAGCCTATCGAGGATATGAATAAGAAGGACCTCAAGCCCAAGCTCCCTTAGAGCGGACGCCAACTCTATACCCAGCAAACCACCACCGATGACTATAGCCCTCTTTGAAACCCTTGCCATATCCATGATTTCATACACATCCCTAAGACTTCTAAAGGTAAACACACCCTTCTTTTCAACTCCTTTTATAGGTGGTATGTAGGGAGTGCTACCTACCGCCAGCACAAGTTTGTCATAGGAATACACACCTCCCTTTGAGGTTATTATCTTCTTCATGTCTGGAAATATCCTCTCTACACGCTCGCCTAAATGCAGTCTAACACCCTCTTCTTCATATCTCAGATAGCTTTTCAAAAGGAGTTGCGATGGTAGTTTCCTCCCTGCGATTATGTCCGCAAGAAATATTCTGTTATAGGGTAGTGCCTTTTCATCCCCAAAAAGGTGTATATCCAAGTCCTTACCTGCCTTTAAAAGCTCTTCCACAAGGGCATGCCCTGCCATACCCGCACCAACAATAAAAACCTTCATGCAAAACCTCCTTCATCTTTTCTTATGCAACAAGCATGCCAAGGAGCTGGCAAGCGAGGTCGCTTCAGTATTGAAGTTTTACAAAGAATATTTGAGCGAATGCGTCTTGTTTGTTTACATCTTTACAAAAATGTTAACAAGTTAACATAAAAGAGCAAAACATCTTAGACATAAAAGTCAAATCCTACAAGGCTTTCAAATATATCCATCCTTTGGCATTTATCTTGCATAAGAGTGATGTGAAGGAGGTCAAAGTTGAAGGAGCTGATAATCATAGTCAGGCGGGAAAAGGCTAAGGATGTGAAGGCACTTCTTCAGGATATGGGGATTGAGTATGTTTCAAAGCCTGTGCTTGGAAAGGGTAAGGAAGGTGGACTTGGTTACTCAACGAGGAAAGGCATCTTCACATCCATGGTTCCAAAAGTCTTAATCATGAGCTGGGTGGAGGATGCCTTGTATAACGACGTAGTTAGCAGAGTCCTT
>JAXSPD010000033.1:0-20992 GCA_037926845.1 Candidatus Pampinifervens yunnanense
CGCCCTCAGAGTGGTCTTCAAGCCCCAGCTCCTTGGCAGACAGAAACATACCCTGAGATACCACTCCATCAAAATCCCTCTGGGTTATGCACATGCTACCCACCTTGGCGTTTGGAAGGGCTAGCAAGACCCATTGACCCTCTTGCACTTTTGCATCCGCAGATACCACCTGAAGAAAATGACCCTCGCCCACCTGAGCTTTGTACACATAGAGGTTTCTTGTGGGGTGGGGTTTTTTCTCCACCACCCTTGCAGAGACTACACCGTCAAGGTCCATATCCCACCTGCTTAGGGTGGTCTCGACGCTTTTCAGGGTAAGCTCCTCTGCTACCCTTTGAGGCTCAAGCCCCTCTATATCTATGAACTCTGAAAGCCAAGAGAAGGGAACTTTCATGAAAATATTTTAAATCAATCTCTATAGGGTGCGGTGGTAAGATACTTCTCCCCGCCATCGGGGAAGATGACCACTATAACGCCCTCTTCCAGCTCCTTAGCCAGCTGGAGGGCTGCGTGCAGTGCTGCACCACAGGATTGACCTGCAAGTATACCCTCCTCTCTGGCAAGCCTCTTGGTCATCTCATAGGCGGGTTCTGTCTCTACGAATATGGTCCTGTCCAGAAAGGTTTCGTCAAAAATGCCGGGCTTTATAGAGCTTTCAATGTGCTTTAGCCCTTCTATTCCATGAAAGGGATAGGCGGGCTGGACGCCGATTATCTGAACCTCTGGATTGTATACCTTTAACCTTCTTCCCGTGCCCATGATGGTCCCGCCCGTGCCTATGCCTGCCACAAGGTGCGTAATCCTTCCCCCCGTTTGGTTCCATACCTCAATGCCCGTAGAATAAAAGTGTGCCTTCCAGTTGGCAGGGTTGTTATACTGGTCAAGGTAGAGGTATTTCTCTGGCTCTTTGCTCACCTTGTCCCTCACAAAGAGTATGGCACCGTCCGTGCCCTCCAAAGGGTCTGTAAAGTAGACCTTTGCACCGTAGGCTTTTATTATTCTTTTTCTCTCTTCGCTCACGTTGGCGGGCATGGCAAGCTCCACAGGCACACCAAGACAAGCACCCACCATGGCAAGGGCTATGCCCGTGTTTCCAGAGGTGGCATCTATAACCACCTTGCCCTCTTTGAGAAGTCCCCTTTCCATAGCGTCCAGAAACATACTAAGTGCTGGTCTGTCCTTTACAGAACCACCTGGGTTGAAACTTTCCAACTTGGCGTATATCTCCACCTTTGGAGAAACCTCCGGTGGAATGATTTTTCTGAGCTTCACAAGAGGCGTGTTGCCCACAAGATTGAGGATAGAGTTTCTAAGCCTTCTGTAAGGTTCGTCGTGCTGACCCAAAACCCACACAGAAAGATTATAAAGCAGGTGTTAGCCCTTGAGCCTTTTGTCCCACAATCCTTTACTTTTTCTCTCTTCAAAAGTCCACTCTACGCTATGGTTCATAAGCTCTTTCTTTACTCTGATGAGCTCAGCCTCCGCCCTCTTTAGCCTTTCCTCCGCATACCTCACATAATCCTCTGAGATGTCTATGCCTATGTAGGATTTGCCCAGTAGCTTTGCAGAGACAAGGGTGGTCCCAGTTCCACAGAAAGGGTCTATAACCACACCCGGTCTGTCATCAAGAATTGAGTAGATTATCCTTGTGGGCAGTTCTATTGGGAAAACCGCAGGATGTTCCTTATGCCCAGGTTCTGGTCTTATGTCCCAAACGGAGCTGAGTTTGGCATGCTGAGGCTTAAGCTCCTGAGGCTTGCCCTTTACAAGCCAATAGATGCGTTCATCCACCTGCCAAAACCTCCACCCCCTTATGTTTCCCGCTATCTTCCTGTTCCAGATTATCTCCTGCCATAAGCTCCACCTGGTCTTCAAAAGCCACTCCACTGGATGAACCATCCTGCCGTTTTCATATCGCACCTTGTGATTGTAGAAAAAACTACCGCCCTCTTTTGTTATCCTATATAGCTCATCAAGCACATCTATCTGCCAGCTTTGATAATCTTCTTCCTTCAGGACATCCTTGTAGCCCCTGTATACAACCTTAGGAACAAGCCATCCGCCATGTTTTTCCTTTTTGTTGTAGGGCGGTGAGGTAATGCCGAGGTCTACGCTATCGGATGGTATCTCCCTCAGCACCTCAAGAACATCCCCGTGTATAACCCTGTTGAGAAAAATTTCAAGGTTTTGCATAGCTCTTTAGCACACTAAGTAGGCTTCTATGAATGAGTTTGGAAAAATTAGCATAGTCTGGTCTTATGTATATTACCTCAAAGCTATCACAGTTAAAGTAATCATTAATGCTAAAAGACGCAGAGCGTATGTATTCTCCCTTTTCGCGCCCTCTATTGCCAAACTTCTTCTCTATAAGATGGCGAAGTCTATTTTCTAAGCATCTAAATTCAAACTCAAACACGTATATCAGCTGACCATCAATAAATCCAGAGCATAGGACTATCGGGTTATTCTCAATGTCTTTTTTGAACCTTTCTGGTGTATAATCGTTGAAGCTACCACCGCCGTTTAACTTTCTTATTTTACCTTGAAGCACACTGCTAACATTTTGAGGCTTAACCTCGCAATAAACTTTGGACCCTGTGGCAACATCAAGTTTGTATCCGTTGTATCCAAGTTTTGTGTTCTCTGGCTCATAACCAGCTACATATAAAGTGGTAAGCTCTCTTAGCTTTGAGGAATTTTTATCATTGAAATACACGGTAAGAAGGTCTGTAAAAAGTGCCTTTAGTGTAGGCTTTGATAATCCATCAAGGAAGGTATCAAGCTCTCTATGGCTTTGTGTAGCGTATAAAATCATAGCCTTTCTAAGGTTTTCGTTCACAAATCTTAATTATAAGCCAAGCCTTTGTCTTACAAGGGCAATAAGTTTCTCCTGCCTTTCTATGCCCTCTGGTAGGCTTTCCCTTAACCCTTCAAGCTCTGAGAGTAGGTCTTCAATATTTTGAGGAAGTTCCTTCTCTATCAGCTCCCTTATCCCTGCGGACAAGGCTGGTGCCTTGCCTGATGTGGATACTCCTATAACAAGGTTACCCCTTACCACAAGGGCTGGAAATAAGAAAGTGCAAAAATCTGGGCTATCCACCGCATTGCAGTGTATTCCCATTTTTACGCAAAAGCCATATATCTTTTTCTGAAGCCTCAGGTCATCCACGGCAACTATAACCATAAAAGCGTCCCTTAAATCCTTGAGCCTTACCCTTCTTTTCAAAAGCTCTATTTTTCCTTCCTTTGCAAGGCTATGGATGTAGTGTGTGATTTTGGGTGCTATAACTCTAATCCTCGGCTCAAAGGGTAGGAGTTTTTCCACCTTCCTGCTTGCCACCTTACCACCACCTACCACTACCACCCTTTTGCCTTCAAGGTTTACAAACATAGGAAAATATGGCATATCAAACCTCCAAGAGCTTTAAAGCCTTCAAAATATCCGTCAGGTCCCTGTCCTCCACAGTTCTCATATCCAAAAGCACCATGTCATCTTTTATCCTTGCTATAATGGATGGGTCTGAGTTCCTGAGTTTTTTCTCCAGCTCCACTGAGCTTAAACCTTTATGCCTAAGACCAAGACAGTAGGTTTCTAAGCTCAGCTCTGGCAGGGCACCGCCACCGCAACGAGAAACTTCCCTGACCAACCTTACCTCAAGACCCTCCAACGACCTGAGCTTTCTTGAGAGCCTTAGGGCTCTCCTTTTTATCTCCTCGGGTTTCTGCAAAAGCATGCGAAGGGTGGGTATTTTCTCATAGTCTCCTCTTATGTATAACCTCAAGGTCATCTCAAGCCCCGCAAGGGTGAGCTTGTCAATGCGAAGAGCCCTACTCATGGGGTTTTTCTTTATCTTTTCAATGAATTCTCTTTTCCCCAAGATTATACCCGCTTGAGGTCCACCAAGGAGCTTATCTCCACTGCCGGAGAGTATATGAATACCCCTCTTTATACCCTCTACAAAACTTGGCTCTTGCGTTCTTATACCCAGTTCCCTCAGGTTCAGAAGGCTACCGCTCCCCATGTCGTAATAAAGGGGAAGCCCCAGCCTTAGCAGGTCCTCTGGCTGGACCTCTTCCACAAAGCCCTCCATGTAGAAGTTGCTCCTATGCACCTTCATAAGAAGCACAGTCTCCGAGCTTATGGCTCTCTCGTAGTCCGAGAGCCTTGTCCTGTTGGTGGTGCCCACCTCCACAAGCCTTGCACCCGACGCCCTCATAATATCTGGAATGCGAAAGCTCCCGCCAATCTCCACAAGCTCGCCCCTTGAGACTACCACTTCCTTGCCAAAGGCTAAGGTGTTCAAAACAAGGTAGACCGCTCCTGCGTTGTTGTTTACCACATGAACCCCCTCCGCACCGGTGAGGTCTTTCAAAAGCCCCTCCACATGGCTCAGCCTTGAGCCCCTCTTTCCCTCCTCAAGGTCATACTCAAGGTTTGAGTAGCCTATGGCTATCTCTCTTATGAAGTCCGCCACCTCTCGTGCAAGGGGAGACCTACCAAGGTTCGTGTTTATCACCACGCCTGTGGCGTTTATAACCCTTCTTAGGCTTGTGCTAAATAGTTCCTTTATCCTTCTCTCTATGAGGTCCTTTAGGTCTTCAAGGCTTTTTCTCCTGCCCTCCCTTATCTCCTTCCGGACTTGCTCTAACACCTCCCTTATTGCCCTCTTTGCCAGCTCCTGAGGATAGTCCTTGAAATCTTGTAGTAGCTTTGAAACTTGTGGTATGTGCCTCAAGACATCCATTTCACAAATACCCTCCTTTCTCCTTCTCTTCTTGTTATACCCAGCCTGTCCATATGCTCCAAAAGAGGGATAAGATACTTCCTGCTAAGCCCAAGGAGGGACTTTGCCTCCTGCAGTGTGAACTCTTTTCCGAGGGTTCTTAGTTTGTTCACATAATCCTCAAACATAGCCTTTGATATGTAAAGATAATCCCCAAGGCTGTATACCACGCCCCTTCTTACCGCCAGAGAGAGATGCTCTTTGTAGGCTTGGAGCTCCCTTTCCTCCTTTATGCCTTCTTGTAAAAGCCTCATTAACTTCCTGTAGCCCTCAAGTTCTTGTAGGTTTGCCCTTTTGGTGTCCAGCACATAGCCTTCGACCACCCTTATATCCTTCGCATCTTCCAATAAAAGGCTCAAAAGCTCCTGAGGCACTCTTAGCTTGGAAAGAAGCTCCGCAAGAGGAAGGGCACCACCCCTTGAGGAGACAAGCTCCACAATCCTTTGAGACAGGCTTAGGAGAAGCTCTGGATGGTAAAAATGGTTTCCTGCCTTTGGATACCTTGGCGGTTGCACCGCCCTGCCATAAAAGGAAAAGAGCTCCTCAAGGCTTAGCCCCCTTTTTCCCCTCTCAAGGAGTAAGTATTCCTCTGGGCTTTCCAAGAGCAAGCGGAACCTTTCCCTTATGAACTTCTTGGAGGCTCTTAGTGGCATGGGATGAAGCACACGGTATGAGCCCATAAACTCCCCCGAGGAGCTCAACACCGGACCCCTGTCATCCCTCACCGCAGGCACAGGCTCAGAAAGCCTAAGGAAGTATATGTCTTCTTGTATGTGTGCATGCGTAAAAGAGACTTCGCGCATGCCAAGGAAGAGAAAGCCAATGCCCTTTGGGGCTTTCCCCTCAAGCATAACTATAAGCCTGCTGGAGGACCTTATGCCCTTGACTAAGAAATAGCCCCTTTCTATCTCCTCTGGCTCCAACTCAGGGATGTTTAGGGCAAGCCTTTCGCCTGCCTTACCCTCCTTTACAAAAACCCCGTGGTTTTGCATGCTCCTCACCCTGCACACCTTTCCAAGAGGTTCAAGGGTCAACCTATCACCCTCCCTTAGCCTTCCAGAGACACAACTGCCCCTCACCACCGTCCCATACCCCTTCACGCTAAAGGCGGAGTCCACGAAAAACCTGAAAAGCTCATCTTCCCTGCTCCTAAGCCTCTCTTGGGCGTAGGCTCCAATGCTTGCCCTTAGACCCTCAACCCCGTAGCCAGTTAGGGCAGACACGGGAAAAACTCCGTAGACCTCAATACCCTCTTCCCTTAGGCTTTGGAGAGCCTCCTCCTTTGCAAGCTCTACCGTGTCTGCGTCCACTCTGTCAACCTTTGTAAGAGCAAGGAGGACCTCCTCTATACCAAAACTCTTTGCAAGCCTTAAGTGTTCTACCGTCTGAGGCATAACCCCCTCTCCTGCGTCCACCACCAGCAAAAGCCCCCACACGGGAGCAAGCCCGCATATGGCGTTCTTTATAAACCTCTCATGCCCCGGTAGGTCTATCACCTCCACTCGCAAAGCCCTCTCGGGAAAGTCCAAAAAGGCAAAACCTATGTCTATGCTCATGCCCCTTCTTTTTTCCTCTGGTAGCCTGTCCGTGTCTATGGAGGTAAGGGCTTTCACAAGGCTTGTCTTCCCGTGGTCCACATGCCCTGCAACACCCAAAGGAAAGTATCTCATGGCTTTAGCTTGAACAGAAGCTCAGCAAAAAGGTTGTGTATGTCCTCCTTTAGCACTCTTTCCCTGAGCCTTCTGGCTTCCTCCTCATCGTAAACATGAACAAGTCTATCCCTTATCTGTATAAGCTCGCTCAGAAGTTGCTCCTGTGAGTGAGAAACAAGCCCTTCCTTAAGAAGCTCTGAAAAACAAGACCTCGGAGAGTAGCACTCTAAGCCCCTTGACCTTAGGAACTCCCTTGTGAGCTTCCAGAGTGATTCGTAGGTATACTCAAAGCGTTTTACTACCACCTCCGTGTAGAACTCCTCGCTGAAAAAACTCATCAGGCTTTGGTTTCTAACCTCCTCAAATCTTCTAAACGCTCTTTCAAAAGATTCATAAGCCCTTCTGAGCTTTTCCAAATGAAACCCTCCTCAAGTATTTTACTCAGAAACTCTGGCGAATTTACACACCACAGGTCCACAAGGTCTATATCTCTGAGGATGGGGAGCTTTTCAAACTCAGAAAGTATGCGACCATATTCGTGACCCTTGAGAGGCTCTGAGCAAAAGACCGCCACATCTATGTCCGACGACCTGCCAAAATCTTGTCTTAGGACAGAACCAAAGAAAACCACAAGGCATTCCCCGTCCAAAGCCTTCTCTATAGCCTTACCTACCAGCTCAAGGTATCTTCTACCCTCCACAGAGAAATCTTAGTCCTCGCCGTATGCCATGGCGAGCACTTCAAGAGGATGGTAGACCCTCTTGCCTGTCATTAGCTCTATATGATTGCCAGAAAGAGGGCAGTCAGACACATAAAGGTCTGCCTTGGAGTTTTTCATATCTTCAAAGAGCTTTGAGCCCACCTTTATGGACATATCAAAGGTTTCCTTTCTCACCCCAAAGGTCCCGTCATGCCCTGAGCATCTCTCTATGAGCTGAACCTTTGTGTTGGGTATAAGCCTCATAAGAGCCAAGGCTCTGTAGCCCACATTAAGAGACTTAAGATGACAGGGTATATGGTAGGCTATGCTCCCCACAGAAACCTTAAAGTCTTTGTTGAACCTCTTTTCCTGATGTAGCCTAAAGAGATACTCATGCACATCGTAGACCCTTTCTGAAACTGCCTTCACATCTGGGTCGTCAGGTAGTAGCAAGGGATATTCATACTTTATCTGCAAGGCACAGGTAGGCACAGGGACCACTATGTCAAAACCCGCATCCACATAGGGCTTAAGCCTTTGCACATTAAATCTCGCCTTTTCTGTGGCAGATGCTATATCACCTATGTCAAAAAAGGGTATGCCACAACACTGCTGTTCTGGAAGTTCCACATATATATCGTTCTTCTCAAAGACCTTAAGAAGAGCTTTGCCTCTCTCAAGGTAGTTGTAGTTAAGAAGGCAGGTGTAAAACAAGGCAACCTTTCCGTTCTGACCTTTGACTGGCTTTCTGTTTTTCCTAAACCAGCTCGTAAAAGTCTCTGAGTTTATGGGTGGCAGTTTTGCCCTTCTGTCAACGCCCATAAGTCCTTCCATAACCACTCTGAAGGTGGGTATGTTGTTTACTCTGTTTACCACCGGGGCAAAGGGCACGGAGAGCTTGCCCACAAGGTCTGTATTTAGCATCAGCTTATCGGTGAGCTTTGCACCCTTGTTTTTGAACTTCCAAACCTTATACCTCAAAGAAAGGTGAGGGAAGTCTATCCTCCATTCGTGGGGTGGTGTGTAGGGGCATTTAAAGTAGCACTGCTTGCAGTGAAAACAAAGCTCTAAGGGAAGGGCAAGCTCTTCTTTTGAGAGCTTTTGTAGGTCATCCTCATGCCTGTCCACCGCATCAAAAAGGGCTGGAAAAGATGGACAGTAGGTGACACACATCCTACAGTCTTTACATTTGGAGTAGACCCTTTTTGCCTCTTCCCACAGAGCCTCTTCGTTGAGAAAATTGGGGTCTTTAATGTTGAATTCAAAATCCTTTACTCCACCAAGGGCAAGCTCTTGCATGACATACTCCTTCTATTTTTTTTAAGGAGGGGGCAGAGCCCCCTTAGGAGAAGAGTGGTTTATGCCTTGAGAGACTCCAGAGCCTTCTGGAACCTTCCTGCGTGGGACTTTTCTGCCCTTGCAAGGGTCTCAAACCACTCCGCTATGTCGTCAAAGCCTTCTTCTCTCGCTACTCTTGCAAAGCCGGGATACATCTCTGTGTATTCGTAGGTCTCTCCAGCTATGGCCGCCTCAAGGTTCTGCTCCATGGTCCCTATGGGCATGTTGGTGGCTGGGTCTCCACCGCCATATTTTTCCATAAACTCAATGTGTCCAAAAGCGTGGCCAGTTTCGCCCTCTGCGGTTTCCCTGAAGATGTTGGCTATGTCTGGATAGCCTTCAATGTCCGCCTTTCTGGCAAAATAGAGATACCTTCTGTTTGCCTGGGATTCCCCGGCAAAGGCATGCTTTAGGTTCTCAAGGGTCTTTGTGCCTTGCAGGCTCTTGCTCATGGTAAACACCTCCTATTGGTTTTTGGTTATATATATTATATGCAAACTTTTTTCATTTGTCAAGGGGGAGCTCGTGAACTCATATAAGCGCAAGCTCAAAAGCTCTTAAGTATGTGTTATAAACACAATTGGCTTTCTAAGCATATAATTATTCACTGATGGCTAAACGAATAAGATATGAAGATAGAAACCCAGAGCCCCTAATGCCACCTTTAGAGAGAGTAAAAACCTTTAGAGAATATGCCTTTGGCTATTCGGTAAGCCTTGCTCTTGACGAAGCACAAAGATGCCTTTTCTGTAAGGATGCGGACCAGAGATGCATAAAGGGCTGTCCTATAAAGGTGGATATACCGGGCTTTATAAGGAAGATAACCGAAGGAGACCTCCGTGGAGCTTACAAAAAGATAGTAGAAACAGACCCTTTTCCCTCCATATGCGGAAGGATATGCCCTCAAGAAAGACAATGTGAAGGTTCATGCATACTATACTACGATACAGTAAGGGGAAAGAAAAACAAGGGATTGCCGGTAAGCATAGGTGCCCTTGAGAAGTTTGTGGGAGACTTTGTGAGGGTGTCGGGGCTTGAGGTGGACACAGAAAGGGCAGAGCCAACAGGCTATAGGGTAGCAGTGGTTGGGGCAGGACCAGCGGGGCTTGCATGTGCTTACGACCTTGCCAAGTGGGGGCATGAGGTTCATATCTTTGAAGCCCTTCCAAAAGCAGGCGGTGTTATGGCTTATGGCATACCCCATGCAAGGCTCCCCAGGGATGTATTGGAGTGGGAGATAAAGAGGCTTGAAAGACTTGGAGTGAAGTTCTTCTTCGGTCATGTGGTGGGAAGGACCATATTGCTCTCTGAGCTTTTGGAAAGATACCATGCAGTCTTTCTGGGTGTGGGTGCGGGTAGGGGTTCTCTTGGTATAAGGGGAGACCACCTAAGGGGTGTCTATTCTGCCATAGAGGTGCTTACAAGGGTTGGGCTCGTAAGAGCTGACCTTTTCCCTCAAAGTGGAACACCGGTAAACCTTGGCAAAAGAACTGCCATAATAGGTGGTGGCTTTACCGCAGTGGACTGTGCCATCACAGCCCTCAGGCTTGGAGTGGAAACCCATGTGGTCTACAGAAGGACAAGGGAAACCTCCTCCGCTCGCCAAGAGGAGTGGGACCACATCTCAGAAGAGGGTGCCATCATACATTGGCTCACCCAACCCGTGGAAATTTTAGGAGATGAAGAGGGACGTGTGGTTGGGTTAAAATGCATAAAGATGACCCTTGGCGAGCCCGACGAGAGCGGAAGGCCAAGACCTGTGCCAGTGGACGGTTCAGAGCATGTTATTGGGTGTGATTCTGTCATATTCGCCATAGGTCAAAAGGCTAATCCCATAGCCTACGAAGATGTGCCCGGCCTTGAGCTTACTAAATGGGGGACTGTGAAGGTAGACGACGCTTTTAGAAGCTCCGTAAAGGGTCTCTTTGCGGGTGGGGATGTGGTAAACGGAGGGGATACAGTGGTGAGGGCCCTGGCGGAGGGAAGAAGAGCAGCGCAATCAATCCATAGTTATCTTATAGAGGAGGTAAGGCTATGAAAAAGGTTGCCATCGCAGTTGGAGCGGTGCTCCTTGCCTTTTTTGTCCTAAGGTCTTGCGGGGAAAGCCCAGAAAAGTCCGCAAGAAACACAGTAAAGGACTTTATTGAAAACATAAGGGATGGGGAAGGCAGGGAAGCGGTAAAGCTCCTCTATCCACCTTTCAGGGATGCCCTTGTACAGGATGTAAAACTGCCCATTCAGCTTACAGAGATGAAGCCCTCAGAAGTGCTTGCCTGTCTTCTGTCCTCTATGGGAGAAAACATAAAGAAGGTAAAGGTGCTTGATGCAAGCAAGATAGATGATAAGCATGCGGAGGTCATAGTAAAGGTGGTGGACAAGGAGGGTGTGGAGAAAATTTTCACCTTTATAGTTATGAAGGACGAAAAGAGGTGGAGGATAGCCAGCATTTCTGGCATTAGATGAGGATACTCATATGGCAGACCGCCTATCTGGGGGATGTGGTGCTTGCCACACCCCTTATAAGAACCCTTAGGAAGAACTTTTCATCCGCCCATATTGCCTTTGTGGGTAGAAGCTTTATAAGGGAGCTACTTAAAGGATTGGATGTGGAGCTTATAACCTTTGACAAGGGGCTGTGGGAGAGCTTTAAGATAGCCGAGAGGATAAGGGATTACCATGTGGCAATAAGTCCCCACATATCTGCGAGAAGTGCCCTTATACTTTTCTTCGCCGGCGTGCCAGTAAGGGTGGGCTTTGACCGCTCAGAGCTAAGTTTTCTCTACACACACACCGTAAGGCATCGGTGGGAGCTTCATGAAGTGGACAGAAACCTTGAACTTTTGAGACCTCTGGGCATAAGAAACTTTGAAAGAATGCCCTACCTCTTTGTGTCAAAAGAGGAAAAGGGGCAGGTTAGAGAAAAATTTAAACTGCCGGAGGACTTTGTGGTTCTCTCTCCCTTTTCCAACTTTAGGCTAAAGGAGTGGAACATTGAAAGATGGGTAGAGCTTGTCAAAAGGCTTGGAATACCTTCGGTAGTGGTGGGGACAGAAAGAGACAGACAGAGGGCTCAAATTTTTGAGAAGACAAGATCTTTAAACCTGGTGGGCAAAACTTCTCTGAGGGAGCTTATGGCGGTGATAGGCCTCTCCAAAGGTGTTATCTCCTGCGACTCATCGCCAGTGCACATAGCCAACGCCCTTGGAGTGCCAGCCCTTAGTATATACACTGCCACCTCTCCAGATTACGGCTTTTACCCCCTTATAGGCAATTATCTAAAGCCTAAACTTGAGTGCTCGCCTTGCTCGCCTAATCCGAAGACCTGTAGGACGGGCACCTATGCGTGTTTGAGTATGGTAAGGGTAGAGGAGGTGCTTGATGCGCTTGGAGAAGTTCTCTCCTGATGGTTTATGACGGACTGGGCTATGCCAAGAAATATAAGGGAGGCCAAAAGATTGGAGGGTCCATAGCTTACAAAGGGCAGGGCTATGCCCTTTGGGGGTATGAGGTTTGAAACCATGGCAAGGTTCCAAAGGAAAGAATAAGCAAAGTTGCTAGCTATACCAAAAAGCAAAAGCTTTTCCATCAGACCATTAGCCCTAAAGGCATACCACAAAAGCCTCCCAACCAGTGTGGCATAAAGAACTATAACCACAAAAACACCAAGAAAACCCATCTCTTCACCAATGACTGCGATTACATAGTCCGTGTCTGAGGCTGGCAAAGAGCCCATCTTTTGAAGCCCCTGACCTACGCCCACACCCATAAAACCCCCTCTTGCAAGAGCATACAGGGACTGTATTATCTGATATCCACTATCCTCCGCATCCAAAAAGGGGTCTCTCCATGCGGAGAGCCTTTCTGCCACATAGCCCTTTGAAGTAAGGATGTAATAGACCATTACAGAAAAAAGAGGGAGGACTATGAGGTATACCCTCTTGGGAACACCACCCACATATACCATTAGGGCAGTGATTAGAAGCATAAATACCGCTCCACCCCTGTCGGGCTGTGCAAGAAGCAAAAGGACCATCAACAAGGGAAAAAACAAAGCCCAGAAAAGATGCTTCCATTGTCTTAGGTTCCCCTTACGAACTATATAGTAGGATAAAAACACCACTAGGGCAATTTTGGCAAATTCAAGGGGCTGCACACTGCCTCCAAGAAGCCACCTGTCCACAGACCTACCCGTCAGGAGTTTCTTTAGTAGAACAATAAAAAGACTAAAAAGGGTAGCAAGAACAAGCAGATAGGGTATAGCCCCACCCATATACCGTCTATAGTCAAACCTTGCCAAGAAGCTCGCCAACAAAAACCCCAAGGAAAATACCACAAACTGGAGGATTGGCTTTTTGTATAAACCTAGCTTATGATAAGAGTCTAAGAGGTATGGGACCACATTAACGCTGATTATAACAGCTTCTCCCATCAAAAACAGAGCAAAGAGGCTAAAGACTATCCACCCATCCCAGTTTCTGAGCACAAAAAAAGTATACCAAAGGTAAAAAGGGGTGTATAATATATTATTGAATCCGGGGTAGCTCAACCGGCAGAGCAGGCGGCTGTTAACCGTCAGGTTGGGGGTTCGAGTCCCTCCCCCGGAGCCAGTAAAAACATGATAGAGATAAGGGGAATCACTCTTCCTGTTGTGCTAATAGAGGTAAAGCAAGAAGGGGATATAAATTCCCTCATAGAAGAAATACAGCAAAAGATTTCCTCAAAGCTCTTTGAGGGTAGCTATGTGCTTATAGATGGAAAGGGGCTTTTAAAAAAGGGTGATATTGAAAAAATAGAGAGGGTTCTGACGGAGAAAAACATAAAAAGTGTAAAGAGACTAAGTTTCGCTGGTTTGGAAGGCAACCGGAGAGATAGGCTCTTGGTAGTTCAAAAACACCTAAGATCAGGTCAAAGAGTAGAACACAATGGAGATATATTGGTTTTGGGAGATGTAAACAAGGATGCCCAGGTTGTGGCAACCGGCAACATCATAGTTATGGGTAAACTTAGAGGTGTGGCAATAGCAGGAGCTCTTGGGGATGAAGGTGCAGTAATAGTAGCTCTAGAGATGGAACCTCAGCAGGTAAGAATCGGTAAGAAGGTAGCCATTATGGACGAAGAAGAAAGAAAATCACCAGGCTATCCTGAAGTTGCAAGGGTTGAAGATGGTAATATAATACTTGAGAGGGTATAGATGAGCAAAGTTTTTGTGGTCACTTCTGGAAAGGGGGGCGTAGGTAAAACCACCATAACGGCCAATCTGAGCGTTGCTCTGGCAGGCCTTGGGAAGAAGGTTCTCGCAGTGGATGCAGACATAGGCTTAAGAAACCTTGACATGATACTGGGCCTTGAAAATAGAATAGTTTACGATGTGCTTGATGTGCTAGAAGGCAGGGTGGAGTTTCACAAAGCTCTTGTGAGGGATAAAAGGGGGCTGAGCCTTTGGCTTTTGCCTGCAAACCAGACAAGAAATAAGGATGCTATAGATAGAGAAAGATGGCTTGATCTCATAAGCAGGGTTAAAGAATCCGGGGAGTATGACTACATATTCATAGACTCTCCAGCTGGCATAGAGCAAGGTTTTCATATAGCTTCCTTGCCAGCGGATAAAGCACTCGTGGTTGTAAATCCTGAAGTTTCTTCTATAAGGGATGCAGACAGGATAATAGGACTGTTAGAAAACATGGGTAAAAAAGAATACTACCTTGTCATAAACAGGATAAAGTGGGAAAGTGTGAAGAAGGGTGAAATGCTTTCAGTGGAAGACATAGTGGACATATTAAAAGCCCAGCCCATAGGCATAGTGCCAGAAGAACCCAAGCTTGTGGATTTTACCAACAGGGGTGAACCTATAGTTTTGTCAAAGGACTATAACGCATCAAAGGCTATCATAGATATGGCAAAAAGGATTGAGGGTGAGGATGTTCCTATGGTTCGCTACGGAGAGAAAAAGGGGCTCCTTGAAAAGCTCTTAGGGAGATAGGTATGATATGGGACCTTTTCTTCAACAGAGGTAAAAGCAAGGACGAGGCGAAAAGAAGGTTAACCCTGGTTCTATCCTATGAAAGAAAAGGGCTTCCGCCCAACTTTGTAGATAGGCTAAGGGATGACCTTATATCAGTATTCTCTAAATATCCTCAGTTTGAGGTGAAAAAGATAGAGGTAGACATAAGAAAGGATAAGGACGATTTTGATGAACTTTGGATTAGCATACCTTTCAAGCAATGAAAAAGCCTGTGCTTCTCTTAGACCTTGACGGAGTTCTTGTAAAGGATAAGGCTCTTAACCCCTTTGAGGACACGGTGGCTTTTCTTGAAAGGTTGCGGAGTTTAAACATTCCCTTTAGAGTTGTTTCCAACAACTCCACAAGACCGCCAGAGAGGCTTTTAAGGGAGCTAAGGGAGAAGGGTGTTGATCTGCAAAAGGGTGAGTTCATCTCCCCTATATCTATTTTGGGTAGCTACCTTAGGAATCAGGGCATAAGAAGGGTCCTTTTTATAGGCATGCCTACAGTAGAGGAATATCTAGTGAGCCTTGGTTTTGAGGTTGTTTTGGATTACGAGGTTGATGCAGTAGTCATAGGTCAAGATAGAAACCTTGACTTTAAAAAACTAAAAATAGCCACATCAGCGGTGTTCTTAAAAGGAGCAAAAATTATCCCTGTTAACCTTAGCAGGATAGTAAAGGATGATGATGGGCTTTACTTTCCAGGGGCGGGTTCTATTGCCCTTGCCATAGCGCACGCATGCAACTACAAGCACAAATTGCCAAACCTTGGAAAGCCCTCTGAGGAGTTTATGAGATACGCCTTGGAGGGGCTCAAGGGCGAGGAGGTCTACTTGGTAAGTGATGATATATATACCGACTTGATGGGCGCGAAGCAACTGGGGATAAAGACAGTCTTTATGACCACAGGCAAGTATAAAAGAGAAGAGCTTTTAAAGGCTGGCTTTGAACCAGACTTGACCTTTGATAGCCTAACAGACCTACTGGACTATCTTTATAAAGCTGTTTTTCCTTAACCTTTCAAGAAGGTCCCTTCTCCTAGCCTCCATTTTCTTTAGAAGTATTTCCTGTTTGATTTGATCAATGCTCTTGCCCTCGGTTAGTTCCTCCTGGGATACAACTTTTGCTATATATATGTGGTCCTGGTCTTCTGCAAAGACCACCTGTCCGAGGTTTGCTCTCCAAACTTCCTTGTCAAGCGCCTCAACAAGTTCACCTCTGCCTACCTTTAGCTTTTCTAGACTTAGACCCATCTCCTTTGCCAACTCTTCTGGCGATTTTCTTGGGTCAAAGAGTGTCTTCAGTTTGCCTTCGTCCTTTTTGTCTACTACAAGAAGTTCCACCTCTCTGACAACCTTCACATTTCCGCTCTTTAGCCTTTCCAACTCAATCTCTATATCAGAGACTTTCACCTCCCTCTCAAGAAAGGCGTTTAACCCCTGCGTAGCCAATAGCTCCCTCTCCAAAAACCTTCTGAGGTCTTGAAGGGTTAGGTCCTCTTTTGCCAACTCTTGAGCTATACCTTCAAGGGACATCTTGTTCGCCTTTGCTATATTTTGAAGAGCTTCGTCTATAAGTTCGGGGGGAACTTGCAAGCCTCTTCCTACGAGGAACTGATACAAAAGCATATCTTCTACTAACCTATTCAACACTTGCTTCTTATCAGAGGTGCCATAATATAGCATGCCCATTTTAAGGTCGCTTTCAAGGATTGGCTCTGAGTTCACAGAAGCTACCACCTTGTCCACTAAGACTGCAGAAAAGCTCAAAGTTGACCAAAGTAAAACTCCACCGAGTATCTTTTTGAAACCTCTTGGAACCATCTTCGGAACACCTCCTGCCTTTTTTCCCTAAGAAGCTTCTCCCTAACTATGGGCTTTGCTTCCTCCAGGGGCATTATACCACTTCCCCTCCTATCCGCAACTCTGAAGATAACATAACTTCCGCCTACCTCTATGGGTCTTGTGGTTTTGCCTACTTCATAGGGATAGAGCTGTCGTCTTACTATCTCTGGTAGTGTTTGTATTGAATACCACATGGGCTGTCCTATTTTCACGCTCTCTCTTCTCAGAGGTAGCCCCCTTGAAAGGTTATAATATGCCTCGTTGGCAGTATCAAGGTTATCTGCGGTGTATCTTTCTAGTAAAACCTGTGCCGGAAGTTTGAAATCCCTCATGTTAAGGTAATAGTAGGCTGTTATCTGCCCATCCTTAACTTCTAGGTCCCCTGCTATCCTGTTTATTATCTTCTGGCTAAGCATTTCGGTGATTATGAATTCCCTCGCCACATCGCTTAAAGGTTTAGTGCCTATGTGTTTTTCCACATACTCTTCATATTCTGCAGGTGTTATGGATATACCCATTTTCTTAGCTTCCATTTGTATTATTTTGCTCCGGACATACTCTACTACAAACTCCTGAAGGTCCCTTGATGTGGCTCTGGCTATTGGAAGGTGGAGTATCTCTCGCCAGTAGGCGTTAAAAGCGTGCTGAACCTCATTGAGACTTATCTGCTCCTTATCTATGCGTGCCACAACTTTGGCAAAGACAAGGTTGAAGGCTAGAAGGAAAAACACAAAAAGCCTCATTGAGTATATTATAAGCAATATGCAAGTCCTCATTACCATAGGTATACTTGTGCTCTTTACCGTTCTGGGTATTTCTATGGAGAGCTTCTTTTCGGGCTTAAAGATCTACCTGGTGCCTATGCTGGCCCTTATCATGCTAAGTATGGGTATAACTCTAAGAGTTTCAGATTTTGTGGATGTTTTCAAAAGACCTCTGCTAATCTTGTATGCAGCTCTACTTCAGTTCACCATAATGCCACTCCTTGGTTTTCTCCTGTCGGACCTTATGGGTATGAAAGAGGGTCTTTTAGTGGGTGCAGTGCTTGTAGGCTCTGCTCCTGGAGGGACCGCTTCCAATGTGATAACATATCTCTCAAGGGGCGACCTTGCCTACTCAGTGAGTATGACCGCCTTCTCAACGCTCCTGTCGCCCATAATGACACCACTGCTTACCTACCTTCTTATAGGGTCAAGGGTAGATGTGCCTTTTTATTCCATGATGAAGGACCTACTCCTTGTAATACTTTTGCCCGTAGTCATGGGCATAGCCATTAGAAGGGTTCTTCCTAGAATAGCCTTCCTAGAGAGGTTTCTGCCATACCTTTCGGTTCTTCTCATAGGTCTGATAATTGCTATAGTTATTGCCCTCAATTCAAGAAATTTTAGGCTCTTGGGTGTGCAGGTTTTTGCTATGGTGATGCTTCACAATCTTTTGGGATTTCTTCTAGGCTATGTTTTTGCAAGACTTGCGAGGCTTGACACAAGAAGGACAAAGACCCTCTCCATAGAAGTGGGTATGCAAAACTCGGGGCTTGCCACAATCCTCGCCATCAGGTATTTTTCGCCCGAGTCTGCCCTGCCTGGAGCCCTCTTTAGTCTGCTTCAAAACATAAACGGACTCCTACTTTCACTCCTATACAAAAGGCTATGAGGAAACTGCTTCTTTTCACTGTCCTTTTTACCTCCTCATGTTCTGTTATGGTGCAGGAAAAGGCTACGATACATGAAAATAACCTTAGGGTTAAATGTCCTCAAGTAATGCAGACTACAGGCTTTTATTGCAAGGAAGACCGAGCCTATAGCAACTTAGTGCAGAGCGGAAGCAGGGTAAGAGTGGTAAATATCTCCACAGGTAGGAGTATAACTATAGCAGTCTTCAGAAGAGAAGACATAAAGGGTGTATGCGTGCCAGAGAAGTTTAGGTATTTACTTGGACAGGAGCCTTTCCCGGCAAGGCTTGAGGTTCAGAGGTGCGGAATAGATGACAGGAGGGATTGCCCCGCCACGATAAGAGGGCTTGCCAGCTACTATACAGATGCCTATCATGGAAAAGAAACAGCCCATGGAACGAGGTATGACATGCACGGCTACTATGCTGCAAGCCCGGACCTACCCTTGGGTAGCCTTTTAAAGGTTAAGAACCTCAAAAACAACAGAGAGGTGGTGGTAAAGGTTATAGACAGAGGTCCCTTTAAAGGTGGAAGAGTCCTTGACCTTTCCTATTCTGCAGCGAAGGAGTTGGACATAATAAGGGATGGTGTGATAGAGGTTCAGGTCTTTGTGTTAAGATGTGGAGAATGAGAAGGAATGTCCTTTCTTTTTTTGTGGGCTTCGGTGTGGCCCTGCTCGGTGGTCTTGTAGGACTTGGTGGTGCAGAGTTTAGGCTACCCTTCCTTCTTAGTTTGTTTGCCTTTACACCCTTACAGGCGGTTATTATAAACAAAGCTATAAGTCTTGTTGTGGTCTCCTCTAGCTTTTTTTCAAGGCTTGGCGTTATTCCTTTAGATGCCCTTATGAAAGAACTTTTTTCAGTGATAAATCTGCTGTCGGGTAGCCTTGTGGGTGCATGGCTTGCTGCCGACTGGGCAACAAAGGTGCATTCAAAAACCCTTCAAAAAACCATTGCCCTCCTTCTCCTTTTTATCGCCTTAATTCTCCTCATAGAAGGTTTTCTAAGGGGGAACCACCTGCCAAGGCCACAAGGCTACCTCCTCGTTTTTCTTGGTCTACTTGCAGGCTTTTTCATAGGAGTTGTTGCGGCCATAATGGGTGTGGCCGGCGGGGAGCTCCTTATACCTACATTTGTGCTTCTGTATGGCTTTAACCTTAAACTGGCAGGTAGTCTTTCCTTGATGGTGAGTATGCCTACCATGCTATCCGCCTTCGCACGATACAGCAGAGATAGGAGCTTTGTGGTTTTGAAAGAAAACCTTACCTTTGTTCTCTCCATGGCTGCCGGGTCCATAGCAGGGAGCTACGTGGGAGGGCACCTTCTCCTTGGTATAGCCCCTGAGGACTTTCTAAGGGTCCTTCTAGTTCTTATACTCGCAATATCCGCATACAAGGTTTGGAAACATTGAAGGGTTCTTGACAATTTTTTGTCTATAAGCTATAATATTTTGCCAATGAGAAAAATAAAAGAACAGCGTCAAAAATTGGGACTTTCTCAAGATGAACTTTCAAAACGGACTGGCATTCCCAGAACCACCATAAGCGCCATAGAATCTGGTAGAGCTGTGCCCTCTGTAGACTATGCCCTAAGACTTGCAAAGGCTCTAAACTGCACAGTGGAAGAGCTTTTTGGGCAGGAGGAGTTTATTACCTTCCCGGGGTTTGAGGAAGGGCTCTTTGTAAGCTACAAGCTGGGAGACAGAAAAATACTTTTTCCAGTAACCCTTACAGAAGGCAATTATAGCCCAGAAGGTTTTCTAAAAGGTGGAAGGGTTGAGTGGTTTAAAAGCAGTGCCCTGCCCACCTACACCTTTGCGGGATGCGACCCTTCCTTTAGGCTACTTTCGGAGGTTCTTGGAGAAGAGGGAATAAGGCTTTTGGTTATAAACCTTCCAAGCATGAAGGCTCTTGAGCTTTTGAGGGCTGGACTTGTGCACATGGCAGGGGTGCATATGGGGAGCTTTGAAGAGAATGTAAAACTGGCAAAGGATTATCTTGGCAGAGGATACAAGGTCCTTAAACTCTTTTCTTGGGAGGAGGGCATAGCAATGGGAGAGAAGCAGAGCATTCAGGGGTTGAAGGGAAGGCTATGGCTGGCAAGGGAGGAGGGAAGCGGTGCAAGAAGGGTCTTTGAGGAACTAAGGGCAGACTTGGTAATAGAGAACTTCAGGGTAGTTTCTGGAGGTCATGAAAAGATAGCCTTTAGCCTAAGGGTGGGCTTTGGTGATGCGGGTATTACCACAAAAGCCTTTGCCTTTGAGTATGGACTTGACTTTATGGGAGTCAAGTGGGAAGACTACTGCATATGCTACCGGCAGGATCTTGAAGAGGACGGAAAATTCCTTAGGCTTCTTGACCTTATCAGAGGGAAAAGGCACGCAAAATTGCTCTCTTATCTGCCAGGTTATGAAAAAAAATCCCTTGAGGAGGTTTTACTATGAGGACACTGCTTTTCTTACTTCTTGGGCTTTTTAGCCTTGCCCATGCGGAGCTTATAAGGGTCTTTGCAGCAGCGGACCTGCAGTATGCCCTAAGGGAAATTGCAGACCTCTACGAGAAGAGGCATCCCGAGGACAAGATAGAGCTTGTTTTTGGCTCCTCTGGCAAGGGCTTTGCCCAAGTAAGAGCAGGAGCACCCTTTCACATATACTTCTCCGCCAATATGAAGTATGTGGAAGAGCTCTACAAAGAAGGACATATAATAACGGAACCAAAGCTATACGCCATCGGTAGGATAGTGGTTTGGACCATAAAGGACTCTCCTCTTGACCCCTCTAAGTTTCCAGAAGTGCTACTTAACCCAAAAGTTAGAAGGATAGCCATAGCCAACTGGGAGCATGCACCCTATGGAAGGGCAGCAAAGGAAGCCCTTGAGGCTTACGGTGTATTTGATAGGGTAAAGAACAAGTTTGTGCTTGGAGAAAACATATCTCAGACCGCCAGCTTTGTATACTCAGGTGCTGCGGACATTGGCATTATAGCACTTTCCTTGGCACTG